>JACDGC010000139.1 GCA_013815535.1 Ktedonobacterales bacterium | reverse complement strand
GTGCTGGACCACGTGGCGCGGGGCATCCGTGAGGGCCGCACGGTCGAGGCACTGCACGCGGCATGGCCCGCCCTGACCGAGTCCGTCACCATCGATGTGGGCGTGCTCGAAAAGGCCCAGGATATCGTCGTCATTCCCATCGAAGTTGGCTGGAACGATATTGGTTCCTGGGCCTCGATGGCGACACTTTACCCCGCCGATGCTCAGCAAAATGCCGCGCGCCACCTCCATGGGGGCCGCCACGTCGCCGTCGAAACGCATGACACGTTTGTGTATTCAACCACGGGCCGCGTCATCGCCACGGCGGGGGTCGAGGGTTTGGTGATCGTCGACACGGGAGAGGCGCTGCTGATCTGCCATAAAGATCAGGTGCAACTCGTCAAACAAATCACCGAAGCGCTGTAGCCATACACTGCCGTCTTGCCACCTGCCCCCCGTCAGTGGGTGGCAGGTGGCTTTGTCTATCCCCCGCTTGGCTGAATGTGGCAAAAATCACACCAATTGCGCTATACTGAATCGGATTTCAGTCGATGATAACCTTGCACACTGCGCGTGCCTAAGCTGGTACAAGAATTGCAGAATGAAGAAGAAGCGCGGTTGATTGCCGTAGCTGGGGATGAAGGAGAACGTGCGTTGGAAGAAGCGTTCTGGCAAAACGGCTTGACGCATCTCTGGCATGTTTGTGTAACAAACTATGGAACAGTTGATCAGCGCCTCAGCGGAGGACAATGTGCCACCCGGTGAGGCATCGACCACCACGGGTGGCATCATCATCACCACGGCTTATCCCCCGTTCGTCCTTCAACAAATGACGAGCGAAGCCGGACGCAGATTGGGAAGGCTACGTGAGGGCACAGTGGGGCACGCCCTGGCGGAGGTCATCCCCGACACTCAGCAATGGCGCGAGGCCATCGTGCAGGCCGCTGCGACGCGCGAAGAGGTGAAACGCACGCTCACGCTGCGCAGTCCCGATGGAACCATCCGCCAACTGCTGCTCACCTGCCTCCCCATCCTCGATGCTACCCCAACCCCTGAATTGGTGCTCTCGCTGCTGCACGAGCCCCCCGCCGCGCCGTCGGTTGCCATCACCGACCTGAGCGGTGCCGAAGCCGTGGCCCAGTTGCTCCCCTTTCCAGCGTGGCTTTACGATCCCCAGGGTGGGTTGCGAGCCGTCAACGAGGCGACGTTGCACCTCTTCCAGGTGGCCGATTTCGCCCAATTTGTCGCGGTGGTGGGGGCAACCTTGGGTGAGCTCATGACCCGGTTGCAGCCACGCCTGGCTTCGCCCCACGCCATCGCCCGCGCCACGGAAGACAGCATCTACACCTTCACCCCGGATCGGATGACGATGAACGGGGAAGAGCGGCGCTGGGGTTCGGTCATGCGCCGCGAGGGAGCCGAACCGCTGCGCCAGGATGAGATGCCCATCGCCCGCGTGTTGCGCCGACGCACAGCCCCGTCACAACTCATCAGCCTGCAGCACCCCCTCCTGGAGGCCGAGGTGTTGGTGCGCAGCTACGCCGTCCCCATCATCGATGCAACTGGGCAGGGCATCGGTGCGCTCTGGCTCACCCTGGATGTGACCGATGATTTGCTGCAAGAGGGGCGACGCGACGCGATTTTGGCGCTGGCCGGGCACGATATCCGCAATCCTCTGACGCCCGCGCGGGGGTTGCTGCAACAACTGAAGCTGCGCCTGGGCAAAGAGGGCGACCGCTATTCCCGCGAGATGGGCTATATCGACACTGTGCTGAACCAACTCGACCGCATCCGCCAGATATCCAGTGATCTGGACGCGGTGGGCCTCACGAACTATCGTGAGGTGACCGCGTCGATGGCCACCTGCGAACTGGTCGCGCTGTGCCGCACCGTCGCCGCGCAACAAATGGAACGGCACCCCGCCATCACCGTCACCCTCAAGACCAATGCCGAGAGCATCAAAGGCGTGTGGGCACGGCTGCACCTGGAGCGCGCCCTGACGATGCTGCTTGATAGCGCGGCGCGGCGCTCTCCCCCAGGCCGCGCGGTCACGCTGCGCCTGCGGCAATTGCGCACCCAGGTCAAGGTGGAAATCAGCGATCAAGGCGCGGCCCTGGCCCCGTTGCGGCTTGACGCCTTGCGCGCCGTGCTGGATCGCGGCGGCGCGGCCCTGGCCCTGACCGAGGGCTGGGATCTCGATCTTTCCACCACACAGACCTTGCTGGCGCTGAATCGCAGTCGTCTCTATGTGGCCTCACGTCCCCGTGCGGGCACGACCTTCTGGTTCGCGCTCCCCTTGCCTTTGCCAGAGTCACCAGAATGAGCCTGCCAGCAAGCCATCTGACGCCGCAGGGGATGACTGGCGCGGTGAAAGGATAAGCCACGTGATTGAGATCACACGCATCCAGCAAGCTGCGGAATATTTACGCGCAGCCCAGCGTGTCGTGGTCTTTACCGGCGCGGGGGTGTCGCGCGAAAGTGGCGTGCCGACCTTTCGCGATGCGCTCACAGGACTTTGGGCAAACTACGATCCGCACAAGCTGGCGACAGTTGCGGGCTTCCGGGCCAACCCCAAGCTCGTCTGGGATTGGTATGCGGAACGACAGGCCCAACTGCGCACCGTCACACCAAATGCCGGGCATGACGCCATCGCGGCACTGGAAAAGAGCATTCCATCGGTCACGGTGATGACGCAAAATATCGATGGATTGCATGAACGCGCGGGCAGCACGGACGTCATCGCACTGCACGGCGACATTACGCGCTATAAATGCCTCGCTGACTGTCAGGGGAATCCCACCGAGGTTGTCATCGAAGATCTGGTGTGGGATCGCGAACAAGGGCCGCCCGCGTGCCCCCATTGTGGTGCGTGGGTGCGGCCCGCTGTCGTCTGGTTCGGTGAGATGCTGCCGCCGGGGACCTTTGAGCGCGCGGTTGCGCTGACCGAGGCGGCGGATGTGCTGCTGGTCGTTGGCACCTCAGGCGAGGTGCAGCCAGCGGCATCCCTACCCAGCATCGCACGACAACACGGCGCCAAGGTCATTGAGGTCAACCCACATCCCAGCGCCCTCTCGCGCCGCGCGCATGTTTTCTTGCAAGGGCCATCAGGTGAGGTGCTGCCACAGATCGTGGCAGCCATGCACGCGACCGAGTGAGGTCTTGGCTATTCCGCGACGGGCGGATAGACTAGATAGCTTAGTGCCCAACCGATGATGGCGGCGCCAAAGATGGAGCCGACCCAGAGATGAACCTGCCATGCCAGCCCCACCGTTGCTAACAGATCGACGTAATAGGCCGTCCACAGCGCGACGGGCAGCATGAACGCGAAGATACGGAAGGGGATTGGCCCCGGCGCTGCCGATGGGCGCAACGCGAATAATAAGATATCACCGACGATGCCCGTCACCAAGGCTGCCGGGATGAGGTTTGGTGAGCCGACGATGCCGCTAATGACTGTCATGCTGAAGCCCAGGAAAATCGTCAGGGCACCCGGAAAGAGCGACCAACGGCGCACCAGAAAGAGCACGAAACCCATCACGAGCGCCGTGAAAAATGCGATGCTCGCCAGCCCCAGGCTCTGCGTGATGAATGGATCGATGGGGGGGTACGGCGGGTTATGAAAGAGATCGACGTCGCCATACGCCGCCCACAGATTCGCCAGGGGGTTCAGAAACTGCGTCAGGATGCAGATGAGGGTGAAGGTGAAGGTCGCCGAAAGCAGCAACGGCACCTGCTGCGCCCCACGCAGTGTCTCTTTGCGACTGATCGCCGAGCGCAGCGGCCCCGCAAAGATGATGGCAAGGCTGGTTGCCAGCAAGAGATGCGTGGGGCTGACCACCGCCGCAATGTTCTTTTCGATGCCAAAAAGCGTATGCCAGGTTAAATCGCTGATGCCCGCCACCACTAAGAGGATCGTGCCAAAGACGGTCATTTCGTATCCGGCGGGCACTGCTTTATTCCAGGCATACCCCAGCGCATGGTTGCGGCGCATGACGATGAGGTTGCTGACGATGACCGCCAATGCCCCCGAATAGAGGATGCCATGCCACGGGGTAAAGAAGGTTTCGAGCCGCGGAGAATTGCTGTGGGCATAGGCATCTGCAAAGGCTCCTGCCAGTGGCCAAAAGGTGATGGCGAACATAAAATAGTCGAAGCCAAGGCTGCCTGGTGGGCGACCAATCTGTGGCTTTGGGGTAGCAGGTGGTGCAACCATCACTGCTCCTCCCTGGATTTCTTCGGTTGCCATAGGTCCCTTTCTGCGTGGTGCTCACCAGGCAGTCAAAGGCCTGGGAGGGCCATCTGTGGTTGATCAATGATGCGAGCATCATCGCACATATTCGCCCTGGGATGCTGGCTCCGCGTCTGCCACAGGTTGTGTCTGAACCAAGGTAAACAAGAAGGTCGAGCCTTCGCCACTGATGCCGCTGCTCTCGACCCAGATCTTGCCCCCCATGGCTTCGATATAGGCGCGGCAGATGGCCAGGCCAAGCCCCGTGCCTGGCACCGGCGAAGCGATGTCGCGGTCGAGACGCACGAAGCGCTGAAACAGCAGCGGGATCTGATCGGGCGGAATGCCCAACCCATGGTCGTGCACGGCGACCTCAACGATCGGGGGGCTGGCGGGGGTGCGACCGACGCTGGCCAGCGCGCCGCCCTGGCGGTGAGCATGAACTTCGATGGTGGTGCCCGCCTCGGAATATTTGCAGGCATTAGAAAGCAGATTGAGCAGCACCTGCACGAGGTTTTCCGCGTCCGCCTGGACCCACAGCGATTCATCCAGATCGAGCAGCACGTCGCGCTCACGGTCGCCAGCCATGCTGTGATCGAGCAGGTGAATGGCGGCGATGGCCGCTTCGCGTACATTGACGGGGCCAAGCTCCAGCGCGGCGGTGGTAGCCTCGATGCGCCGCACCGCCAAGATGGACTCCACGATGCCTTCCATGTGGTTGACGGTTTCGACGCCTCGCGTGAGCATATATTCTTGCTGGTCGGGGTCTTGGCGCTTGCCCAGTTCGCGCGCCAACACCAGATAGCCGCGCATCGACATCAGCGGAGTACGCAGTTCGTGATTGACATTCGAAATGAACTGATTCTTGAGGCGGTCGAGTTCGCGTTCACGCCGATAGGCGATACGCGTGCTGTTGAGTTCGCGCTGAGTGCGCCGCAGACTGTTGCTGGTGACAAGCACCAGCACGCCCATGGCGATCTGGGTGGCGATGGGGTCAATGTAGGTGCCCAACGCGCCGCCGTCATTGAACACCGCCGTCAATGCGGCATCGTGCGGCGTCAACGTGAGATCGAAGAAGGTAAAGAGCGGGGTGAAAATCGTGATGGCGAGGATGAGGCGTGGTCCGCCGATGACCCCGGCAAGCACGATCGGGAATAATAAGAGCGCGTATTCGGGAATGGTGCTAAGCGCCAGCGGCCCGGAGAAGATCGTATCAATGCTGATGAGCAGATAGAGGAGGATGGCGACCGCGCCAAAGAGTGCCAACGCCGAGGCCGTCATGTTGCGCCGCCGTAACGCCCAGAATGAGATGGCGCAGCCGACGAAAACAATCGTGTTTTCAGTTGAGGAGACAAACGACCCATTGCTGATATCCGAGAAGATGCCAAAAGGCAACGCGATACCTGAAAGAAGGAGGATAGCGGGGACGATGTAGCGCAGCAGGTTGTAGCGGCGTTGATCTTCGAACTGGACCAGGTCGGCTTTTTCGGCGGCGGTGATGGATTGCTCCAGGTCAGGAATTAGATCGTCAGCGGTAGGGGTTGGGGTGGTCATGCGTCCTTCTCATCCTCTTCTTGGGCGAGCGCCGCCATCCGCGTGAGGCGCTGATGGGGATCGGCTTCGATCACTTCGCGGATCGCTGAGACTAACAAATAGGGGTCGAGGGGCTTGCGGAGGTAGCGGTCAACGCCACTATACAGGCCGATTTTGGTGTCGCGTTCCTGGATCATGGCCGACAGGATGATGAGCGGCAGATCCGCCGTTTCGGGGTCGCCCCGCAACGCGCGCACCAGTTGATAGCCATCCAGCTCTGGCATGCGCACGTCGATCACTACGGCATTAGGTCGCTCTTCGACGCACAGGATCAAGCCTTGCATGCCGTCGAATGCGGTGACAACCTCGAAGCCCCCCAAAATTCGCAACGAGGCCACAAGCACCTCATTGAGATGGGGATCGTCGTCCACTACGAGCACTTTGAAGGGGCGTTGCGTCCCTTGTTCGCGTTGTTGTGTCATGGAAAACCTTCCAACTATTCCCCGAATGCTCGCCACGTCGTACCATCACGGAACGACGCAGCATGTTTACGCCCGAGGCTAACATAGGTGCGCCCAATAGTCAAGGAAGCTCATTACTCGGGCTAATCAGTTGACCATATCATTCATTATCGGGGGTTTTTCGGAGATGAATACCCCACCAGAGCGATGCTGGCAGGGTAGCAAACTGATGCCAGTCAATGATCCCCACCGCATGACCAAGAGGTCATTTCGTTTCGCGGTAGTCATAGAAACCCTGACCAGATTTGCGGCCCAGGCGACCAAGCGTCACCATGCGGCGCAGCAGGGCGGGCGGCGCATAAGCGGGATCGGGATTTTCGGCATAGATGACCTCGGCGGCATAGAGCGTGGTATCAAGCCCCACGTAGTCAGCCAAGGTAAAAGGTCCCATGGGATAGCTCGTGCCCAGTTGCATGGCCGTGTCGATGTCTTCCATCGTCGCGGTGCCATGCTCATACATGCGGATGGCTGACAGCAGATAGGGGATCAAGAGGAAGTTCACGACGAAACCAGCGGTATCTTTGGCGATGATCGGCGTCTTGCCCAAGGTGGCGCTGAAGGCACGCAACGTCTCCACCGTTGCATCGCTCGTTTCCACCGTGCGCACGATCTCGACCAACTTCATGACGGGAACGGGGTTAAAGAAATGGAGGCCAGCCACTTTGTCGCGTCGCCCCGTGACGGCGGCCATCTCGGTGATGGGGAGGGATGAGGTATTGCTCACCAGCAGCGCGTCTGGGCGCAAGATGCCGTCCATCTGACGAAACAGGGCGAGTTTTGGCTCCTTTTGCTCGATGATGACCTCGATCACGATGTCGCAGTCGGCGTACTCTTCCAGCGCCAAGGTGGGATGCAGCCGTGCTTTATTCTGCGCCACTTGCTCTTCGGTCAGTCGCCCCTTGGTTTGCAGCATGCCCCACGCACCATGGATGCGCCCCAACCCGCGATCCAAAAACTCTTGCGCCGCGTCGCTGAGCCACACATCCAGGCCCGCTTGCGCCGCCGTTTGGGCGATGCCACTGCCCATCAGCCCCGCGCCCACTATGCCAATCTTTTGTATCGCCATCGTTGACAACTCCTCCTGCAAAGGGAGGCCAGCGGGCGAACCCGCGCCTCGGCTCATGAAGCCCGCCGCTGCGGGCTGATAGGAGTAGAATACGATCTATCATGCTCGCAGCGGCGTCGGCCATAGGCCACGTCAGCGGGGTGATGGTGTGGGTATGCGTGCTGCGAGCCAGGAAACATCGTGATATAGCGTTCGGCTACGCGCGTAGGCATTTGTTTGCGTGCGGTGCCCTGCCGCTCGCTTTGAAGGAACGGGCAGTGATGCTGCGCGATCCGAACCAAACCCACTGCGAGGCTTTGCCAGCATCGCGTGCGCTCAAGCCCCGCTTGCCAATGCATCGGAGATGAAAGCCCGTGTCGCGGTCAGTTTGCGGGCAATGGCACGTAGCGACCAGGCGTGCAGTTCCAGCGGCGAGACCTCGCAGGTGATGAGGCCGCTATAATTGGTCTGCCCCAAGGCGCGCACAAAGGTCGCCAGATCGGTCGTGTTGCCCATGCCGGGGCGCACGTGGGTGCGGGGGCGCTGGCCCGGCGGCGCGCTGGTGGCGTCGCTGAAGTGGATGTTGCGCAGGCGCGGACCAATCTGCGTGAGCACCGCCAGCAAATCGTCGCCATTCGCGGCGGCATGGCAAGTGTCGAGCGTCACGCTCAACCGATGCTCGTCGGCAAATTGCAAGAAGTAGTCATAGTCGTCGAAGAGCAGTGGCGGCTTGCCGTCCCAGGGACGTTGGGTGGTCTCTAGCCCGATGACGAATCCATTCGCCTCCCCGATGGTGTGGGCCGCCTGGATGGCGGCGATATATTGCCGGGCGCGCGGTGTAGCCAAAGACCGCGATTTCGGCGCGTGGATG
>JACDGC010000138.1 GCA_013815535.1 Ktedonobacterales bacterium | reverse complement strand
ACACGTGGGTGAGCGCGACGGGTTCGCGGGGCTCGGTGGGCGGGCTGACCTGGGATCTGGTCTTTGGCGCAAGTGGCCCCGTGTTGGACCCGCAGGTGGCCGGGGCCATCCGTCCGTTCGATCTGCGGCTGCGCAGCGTGCCGGATGTGCTGATGAGCGGCAACGTCGGCCACGAACGCCACGGCTATACTTTTTCGCATGAGCCGGGGACGGTGGGCGTGTCGTTTGGGCGTCGCCTGCCGGATCACTGGTATTGGGTGTCGGTGAATGCCTTTCGTGAGCCAGGCGTTGCCTTCGAGTGCATGCTGATGGAGTCGCGCATCTTTGGGCTGCCGTTTTGGCACGCGACGGTGGGGTATGTGCATCTGCGCACGCCCACCACGAGCATGACGTTGTTGCACCCCTTGACGGGGCAGGTGCGCCTGCGGGGGGACCGCACGGCCTTTACGGTGACGGCCCGCCACCGCCAAGACCTCATCACGGTGCATTGTGCCGCGCCCGAAACGCGTTATCACCATCTGGGGGCGCGTGTCTATACCACGCTGCTGGGGACGTGTGAGATCGAGGGTATTTCGCTGGCCGAAGGGACGGCGGGGCTGGCCGAGCGGGAGCCACAGCGCCCGTCCGCCAACATTCGCTGAGCCAAGCCGCCTGAGCCAGCATGCGATGCCGCAGGAGGGAGCGCCATGTGGGTCGCTCCCTCTGTTTGGCGTGATCAAGCTCCTTCAGTGATGCCAGCGTCATTTGTGAAGAATGGGTTCACGAAGAAGACCGAGCTGTCACTGCTGCGTGAGTAGTTGAAATAATAGTTACTCTGTTGGGTGGGATCGTCCCACACCAGGATGTACCAGTACCCCGGCGGCAAGAGCGCCGTGAATTTGCCGCCCTCGCCAATGGTGCCGGTGATCTTGATGTCGCTATTATCGGTTTGGGCCGTGGTGAGCCAGGCGGTGGCCGATGCCTTCTTGGTGAAGCCAAGGAAGAACACCTGATCGCCCACAACGCTGCCACCATTGTTCTTGGTGATGGTGCCCTTGACGGGGGCCGAGATCTCGGTGGCTTGCACGGCGGTGGCCGTGTGGGGGTTTTGTTGATAGGCCATGAAGGCTAGCAGGGCCGCTGCGGCTTGGTCATTGTCGTTTGCCGCGCTGATCGCCCCCTTGAGCGGATTGGCGGTGGCAGCGATGACACGGGCGGCGGATTTGCCCCCCGCTGCCTGGCTATAGTGGCTGGCGGCGAGCTGGAGCTTGGCCATGGCTCCGCTGGTGTCTTTCTCTTCGAGCAAAGCGAGTGACCATGCGAGCAAAACCGCGCTGCCCCCCTGCTGCATGATCGGCTGGCAATCAGCAAGGCAGGTGGTAGATTGCGCCTGTGCATCATAGACGCGCTGCGCCTCTGCATATTGCCCGCCCGCGATGAGGTTTTTCCCCAACGTATCGGTGACTTTGTTGAGGGTGGCGTGCCAAGTGGTGGCGAGAGCATTGGTGGGATCTTCGACCAGCGCGGCCCGCAGATGCGTGATTTGTGTGGCAAGGTCGCCGATGCTGGCCGCACTGTTGGCCCAGGCATTGTCGATGCGGGCCAGGGCGCGGGGCGACGCTCCGCCGTTTTGCTCGAATTGGTGGGCGAGAGCGAGGGCGGTGTCGGCTTCGTAGGCTTGCCCCTGGGCCAGACTGAGGGCGCGCACATGGCTGATGGCCGTGATGGCGAGCAGCACCGCAACTGCCACCCCAACCGCGTGGGCCGGATTGAAGCGCTGACGGGTGAGGGCGATGACGCCGAGCACGGCGCTGATGATGGCGAGCAGGATGGCGCTGATGAAGGCGACGCGGTATGGCTGCGTCCAATCAATGGCGGGGGCGAAAGCCGGCCACCCGGTTTCGATGCCGACCACCAACGGGGCCATGATCGCCGCCAAGATCAACATCGGCCAGGGATAGCTTGGCAATGGCTTGGCGCGTACTGCCGTCAGCACTTGCGTTGTCATCTCGGTGACAGGGGTATAGGCTGCGGAGGGGGGGCTATAGAAGGCGGGCGCGCCGGAGGCCTCGGGTGCGGTGGTTTGCCATCCCGTGGGTGGGTAGGGTGGATATGCCAGAACGCCCATTGGGGCCGGCGGCGTGGGGGCTTGGCTGCGGCGGCGCTGGAAGAACACCATCAACCAGCCGCCAACGACCCCTAGCAGCGCGATCAAGGTGAGGATCAGCCCTTGAATGACGGCACCGCTGATGAATGCCTCTTGGCCGTGGATGGCATAGGGGGTTGTCTGGGTGACGCTGCCCCCCAGATGGTTCGGCGTATAGCTCCCCGGCACTGGCGTGACGACGGCTGGCCCTTTGTCGTGGGTCAACGGCGCTTGCCCCAGGCTCACCTGCCATTTGCTGCGGATAGTTTGGAGATCCGCACCAAATGCTGCTTGCATGGCAAGGTTATAGTCGCCCTTGGCGAGGTCTTTGACGAATTGGTGGAAGGCCGTCATCCCGTATGTTTTTTCGAGGAAGAGGATGAAGGTGCGGGCTTCGGCATAACTGACGATATCGACGTTGTCGCTGGCGGGATACTCATACACGAAGACGGCAAAAATATTCTGGAAAGGGATTTGGGCCAGCGCATCTTGGTATTGCTGCACCCCCGCGCCGCCGGGCAATTCATCCGACGCTGCCATCCCTTCATCCAGCCACAGGGGATAGAAGCGCAATTCACCTTTGACGTGCCCACTGTCATTGTTTTGGTGAAAGACGAGGTGCGTCAATTCATGCGGCAGGTAGTATGAGATGACATTGGTGCCATTCTCATAGATCGGCATATAGATGCTGCTGGTGGCACCAACGGTGAACGCGCCGATCTGCTGCGAGTCTGGCGAACTGGTCCCCACCAAAAAGTCTTCGCGGGAATTATACAGATAGATGTTGGCGATGCTCTTGAGGCCATAGCCCAAGGTATCGGCCACGGGGTGTTGCACATAGCCCGCGATCTGGGTGATGACTTGCCGCGCGAAGGCGGCGGATTGGTTATAGTAGTGGACCGCGACCAAGCCATTGGCTGATTTGACGACCTGAAAGGGAAAATTGCCGGGTAGATTCGCGCTGGGGCGGCCAAGGCTCACGGGGGGGCCACCCCAATGGTATTGGGCAAGGTAATGCGTGGGCGGCGGGAGCGTGGCCGCTGCCTGTGCGGCTGAGGTGCGCGGCGTTGCCAGCGCGAGGCCCAGCACGAACGGGATGAGCGCAAGGCGCAGAATGCGCAGTTGCATATGAGCTTCTTTCTATCAATTTCGTACACAAATAAAGCGTGCCACCTGGGAGGTTGGCGTTCACCATCATAAAGCATGCATGCAAGCTGGTCAATAGTCCTGTGAAGATGGGCTGATTGCGTGCTATTCAACGTTTTGCATCAGCACTAGCGACAAGCGCTAAACCGATGAGTGTGCGGGTTTTTGGGCCAAGATATAGGTTCGTGGCGTTTGCACTTCCACTTCTGGATAGGGTTCGCGTTCGGTGACGTTGAGAATCGTAAAGTTGGCCTGTGTGAGCCAGGTTTGCATGGCGGCGGTTGTGAAAAAATGGAAGTCTAAACTCACGGGAATATCCCACATCGATTCCACATGCCGCGTCTCGCTGCCACGATGAAAGCCGACCAAGAGCTGCCCGCCAACTTGCAGGGTGCGTCGCAGTTCGTGCAGCACCGCTGGAATCTCGGTGGGTGGGATGTGGATGAGCGAATAGAACGCGACGATCCCGCTCAGGGTGCCATCGGCAAAAGGGAGATGGCGCATGTCTGCTTGCCGAAAGGTGAGTGTGGGATGGGTCTGCCGCGCTTGCGCGATCATCGCGGGTGAGAGATCGACTCCCACGACATCATTCCCTTGGGCATGCAGATAGGCCGTGATGTGCCCTGGCCCACAGCCGACATCACCGAGTTGCCCGGGATTTTCGTGGGCGAAGCTTGCCAAGAGTTGCCGTTCCAGGGGCTTGTGATCGAGTTCATCGCCAAGCTGCTGGGCATATGCTGATGCCAGGCGATCATAGCTGGCTTGAGTTGTGGTTGGGTCCATGTGTAGCTTCAATCCTTGATCCATTGGGATGACTGGCGATGTGCCCTGCTTGGCTGATGCGTGCGGCGGAAGAAGCGCTCGCCCACGGTTCACGTGGTAGTATTATCGCGCAAAATGGCATCCTGTCAAACCTGGTTTGGGGGGTCTGGGTGGGTTGGGCCAATGGCATGCGACAGACAGCCCTTATTTGATTTGTGGCTGAATGTTATACTGATGCGACAATAAAGAGGGGGACTGCGATGGCACCTTACATCGAGCAATATCGGCTCCTATTCGAGCATTATAAGCTGGCTGTCGAAGATATCGCGCGGATGAGTGATCGACGCCGGATCAATAGCGATGTGTATATCGGTTTGAATACGTTCATGCTCACGGGGATGGTGTTCTTGCTCTCGCTCAGTCACCTCTCTTCGTGGCTGCTACCGAGCCTCTTTCTGATCATCACCGTGCTGGCGTATTTCATCAATCGCACATGGCGCCACTCCCTCAATAGCTATCGTCAGATGATTAACTTGCGCGTCGAATTCATTCAGCATGCCGAGCAAAAAATGCAACAATTGTATCAGCGCATTGTGGATGCCGCTGATGAGCCGTTCGCCATTGGCATCTTCGTCAAGGAGGTGCAGTTCGCGCATCAGCCGGGCTTTACTCGCGTCGAACTGCGCCTGACGCGGCTGTTTTTGGTGGTCTTTCCCTTGATTACGCTGTTGACGGTGGTGCTCACCAGCTTGACGATCACGCGGCACCTGCCAGGGCTGAGCTTATGAGGATGGGGCACGGCAATTACTCACCCCCTCAATGAGCCGTGCCCGCGTCAGGCGCATCTGTCGTCGTCACGCGGGAATCTGATGGATGATATGGGGCTGCCACTGCTCATCAAGCCAGACGCCGATGATGGGCACTTGCAGATTCCAAGTTGCCACCAAGTTGGCGACGCGCCGCACTTGTTCTTGGTGGACGGCAGCGGAAAGGGTGTTGCCGCCGCAATCATGATGCGCCGCAATGGCTAACACGGTGGGGTGGTGGGCCACGATGGCATAGCGCAGCTTTTGCTGGATGTTCTCAAGCAGCCAAGGGGTGGCTTGCAAGAGCGTGGTGTCGGGCTCAGGTTCGGTCACCAGATCAATGTAATGCACGCCATAATGCTGCTTCATCCAATCCGCTAGAGGGCGTTTGGCACGCCCATCAATGCAGGTGATGGCCAAGCCAAAGGTTTCGGCGATGTATCCCTGGGCGCCTGTATCGCAAAGTGGTTCGATGCCCCATTCTGGGGTGATCCACAAGCCGATGACGCGCATGTTCAGGCCCCAACTTGCGATGACTTGGGCCCCTTGGGAGATTTGGGCGCGATGTTCAGCCTCCGAGACGGGGTTGCCCGCGCAGTCGTGGTGCCCCGCCAAAACGATCACTGCGGAGTGGTGGGCGGTTTGCGACACCTGCACCTTGCGCTTGAGTTCGGCGATCTCGGCGGCGGTGCCTTGCGTGATGACTTTGTCTGGCCCCGGTTCGGTGATGAAATCAATGTATTGCAAACGGAGGTTCAAGCGCACCCAGTTGGCTACGGGGTTGCGGGCGCGCCCATCGATGCAATTGATGACCGTTGCGAAGGTTCCTGTTGCCATACACAGCCTCCTGATAGGATTCCTTGTCATGGTGCTCGCCCGGGGGCGATTCGTGCCACCATGCCCGCAGCAGGGCAGTGAGATCGTGCCCACGAATCGTGGCAGGGTGGGTGCTTCTGGCCCACTACTTCGTCATCTGCTTGTGCGGTGGGTGGCAGGCATTCATGCTGGTGTCATTATGTAGACTGGCTCTCTCGCTCATATGTAACAGGTGCGGCAGCAACTCCCTGTTGACTGCTAGCATGATGCGCCAGGGCTGCTGAATCTGCCTCACCGACACGGTGTGGCATCTTCCGGTGAAGAGTGCTCGATGGGGACAGTGAAGCCTTCTCGTCACGACGCCTGATTGACAATCCCTGCTGTAGCCTCTATACTGCCGCTACTTGTTTGTGCAGGAAAGGGACCCTCCCCAGTGGTCTTTATGGGGAGCGAACCTTGTGAATCATGCATCCTGTTCGTTCTTCATGCTGTCGCTTTTTTGCGCTGTTCGCATACATTTTTAGATGAGCAGCGTGGAGTGGAGGGGACATCAGCATAGGCGTATTTGCCAGGGAGGTAAGTCATTTTGATCACGCGTGCCGCATCTTCGTCAGCCACTCATCAGTTGGTCAATCGCCTCATTCTTGTGGGAAGCATCGGTTCAGCCTTGTGTGTGTTGATCGTCGCTCTGCTCGCTATCACGCAAACCGCCAATCATGCGACCATTAGTGAAGCGGCTCAGTTGCTGAGCTATGTGCTTGCCGCAGCGACAACCTCGTGGGCCAGCTTGCACGCGCCATCGCGTCGCCATCGGATTGCTTGGTTGTGGATTACTTTTGCCTATGCTTCCAATGTGATCGCTGAGCTGATCTATGGGTATTACGTGAGCGTCGCACAGATCAGTAATCCCTTCCCGACTCTGGCTGATGGCTTTTATTTGAGTTTTTATCCGCTGATGGCTATTGGATTGTCGATGTTTCCCGTTTCAAATTTGAGCACCTTGCAGCGACTTGAATCGTGGATTGACGCCTTTATCGTCGCTGGGGCTACCCTGGGGGTGGGGTGGTATTTTCTGATTGCGCCGCAGGTGATGAGCCATAGCGCGATGGATACGCTGCTGCCCACGCTGATTAGCTCGGCCTATCCAGTGGGTGATGTGATTTTGCTCTTTGGTTTGATTGCCCTCATCATCCGTCGGGGGTTCATGGCGCAACCTTGGATGTTGTTGCTGATCGGTGGGAGTCTTGGGAGCTTGGTCTATGCGGATGCTGCTTATCAGTATTTCAGCCTGCAAGGTAGTTACACCGCTGGGACGACCTGGATCGATCTCTTTTGGGTGGTGAGTGCCTTGCTGATTGCGGCGTCGGCGCTGGTGTCGCCTATTGTTTTTCCGGAAAACGACGAGGCCTCATCAGCACCCAGCGCGCTACCCCCCATTTCCGCACAGGCGCGTAATGCGGTGGGCAAAGTCCTTTTGTTAGCCATTCCAATTCTCGTGATTGTCGGTTTGACGCGTATCGCGCTCCCACCGATCCCCGCTGGGAGCGCCTATCCGGTGTTGGAAATCATTCGGGCGGTGCTGCTGGGGAGTTTTGCCATCCGCTTGACGTTGGTCATGTGGCGCAATGCGTACTTAACGGGACAGCTTTCGCAAGCATTCGAGCAAATGGAGGCTCAGCGCCAGCAATTGGCGCAATATACCATTGAATTGGAAAGTGGGATCGAGCAGTTGCAATGGGTGCAAACGCAGATCGCGCAAGGGAATATATCCGTCCGCATCCAAGGGCTAGAGCACTCAGCCCTCTTTCCCTATGCCCAACTGATGAATCGGATGTTCGATCGTTTGGAGAATCGCGTCGCTGATAGCAATCAACTCACTCAACTGGTGGCGCTGTTACATCAGCTGGAAATGATCTGTCAACGCCTTTACCATGGGGAGCCAGTGCATGACCAGGAATGGGGGATATTTTCCCAGTCGCCGCTGGAACAAGTCGCATCGTATCTGCGATATCGAAGCACGCAAATGCCCTCCTAGGGGGGCATATCATGAGGAAGCACGGGCTGGAGCTATCCCGTGCTTCTTGTCGCGTGCGGTCGGGAGCCAAAGGTCGTTGGCGGCTAGTCGCATTCACCAAGCGAACTGGCTGGTGTTCAATCTTCGCCCTAATTACCAATTGACTATATATTGTGTTTAACCCTGAGAGAAGTGGGACCAAAGCAGCGTAGAAGTCTTTAGGAAGTGTTTGTTCATGTTCTGCTATGAGGAAGCCTAGTGCCAGATGATAAGACGACTTTCGCTCCCCTATGCCCTACTGATGATGTGCGTCCTTTCACTACAAGGGTGCAGTTACTCATACCCTCCTATCCCAAATTTTCATTCAATTGATGCGGAGTTCAGTTCCCAATCCAGAGATGATTCTCATACTCATCTATCTATTACGTTCAGGGTGCCATATGATATTGGGGCAGATACGATGACTTGCGATAAGACGCCCATGCAGCACTCGCGACTTATTGGTGAGTTTGCGTTTCGTGGACAGATTTGGGAGGGACTGATT
>JACDGC010000137.1 GCA_013815535.1 Ktedonobacterales bacterium | reverse complement strand
AGACAAGGAATCAAGATGATGTTTTGGCCGTCCCCCATGATAACACAACCGCGCAAAAATGCCGTGTGAGATAGGACCGTTCGGGTGCATTGGCACGCGATCCGCACAGCCCACGGTCATTCGGCTGCCAGGCTGCGACACAGCCCGGCATAAAACTGGGTGAGATCGGCGGCTTCCGGCAGGCCAGCGACTTGCCCATCACCTAACTCAACGATCAGCCAGTCACCGCCGACCGTCCGCGCGATATCCATGGTGAAGAAGCGGCTGGGGATCTGGCGCGCGACGGCGAGCAATGGCTCAACGGGCGGCAACGCCACGGGATAATCGCCTGCATCCCAATAGGGTGCCAGCATGCGCGGCTGTCCATCCAGCACAAAGAGGCGATATTCCTGCACCAGCGGCATGCCACTTTTGGGATGTGCCACTAAGGGGGCGAACTCCACGAACGCCCGCAAGACCAAGCCGCCACTCAGGTCCGCGCCTTGCAGCCGCAGAAAGTTGCCCACAACCGTCGCCACGGCCTGCGCATCCGCCGCCGAGGGGATGTAGCACGCCGTCGCCCATTCATGTTTACGCGATTTGACATAGTCTTTGACCATGATGGGGTGGTCACCAAAGGTCGCGGCAGCGAGCGCGACGGCGGCAGCCAGCGAGAGATCAGCCAACGGCAACCACAC
This sequence comes from Ktedonobacterales bacterium, assembly GCA_013815535.1. Classification (GTDB taxonomy): domain Bacteria; phylum Chloroflexota; class Ktedonobacteria; order Ktedonobacterales; family JACDGC01; genus JACDGC01. The sequence goes on along the minus strand of JACDGC010000137.1, from coordinate 7,543 downwards.
CGAGCGCGGGGTCAAGCCTGCCAACGCGGAGTAATATTCCGGCAGCAATTGGGTGAACTGATAGGCCGCTGGCGTATTGATCAGCCGCAACCCGCGTTCCGCCAGTGCCGCATGCAGCGCAGCATAGTCGGCGGGTTTCAGCATCCACCCACGATAGAGCGCGGTGCTGGGCGGATTCGCTGGCATGATAGCCCGCACTCCCCGCTGGGCATCCCCCATCTCGGTCAACGCCTCGAAATCGAGCAGCGCAACAGACATCCCCAACGAGGTCGCCTGCGCCGCCTCAGCCGCATAGACGGCATCGGGCTGCGTGCGGTGCCAATAATCGGCACAATAGACGATCTGCATATTCAGCACCCCTTTTCGATTTCCTCACCAGTCTAGCACGATTTACCCGAGCTATTATTTTGGTCTTGCCGAACTATTCGGCAATGACGTATAATAAAGGCATGGAAGAAGTACTCGCGGCCCGTTTTCGCAAAGCCTACTGGGCGATCGTCCACAATGTCGATGTCTTGCGCCTCCGCATTTGGGAAGAGCGCGGCATCACCCTGCCCCAGTTGCGTGTTTTGTCGTATCTGCGGGCCAATCCCCAGGCCACCACCAATGCCCTGGCCCGCGCGCTGGGCCTGACCGCGCCCACCGTGAGCGGACTGGTCGACAAACTCGTAATCGCGGGGCTGGTGGTGCGGGGCGTCAACCCTGACGACCGGCGCGTCATCCCCCTGTCGCTGACCCCCGAGGGCACAGGTGTCATCAGCGAGATTCGCCAGGGCAACCAAGCCTATTTGAGTGAACTGGCTGGTGACCTGGGGGAAGATCTCGAACCGATCATCTTCGCATTAGAACATCTGGTGGCAGCCATCGACGAACGACCCGCACGCGCAGCCATCGCGGAGGATGGAGCAACACACACATGAGCATTCCCCAGCGGATGGGTCGCACCTTCGACTCGCTCAGCATCTATAATTATCGCTTGTTTTGGTTCAGCCAACTCATCTCGGTGAGTGGCACCTGGATGCAAACCACCGCCCAAGCGTGGCTGGTGCTCAAACTCACCAACTCGTCGGTGGCGCTGGGCACGGTGGTCTTGCTGCAATTCTTGCCTGTGACGGTCTTCACTCTTTTTGGCGGGGTCTTGGCCGACCGCCTGCCGAAACGCGCCGTGCTGCTGGGCACGCAATCCGTCGCCGCCGTGCAGGCGTTGCTGCTGGCCATCTTGGTGATCACCAACACCGTGCAACTCTGGCAGATCTATGGGCTGGCGTTGCTGCTGGGCATCGTCAATGCGTTTGATACGCCTACGCGCCAGTCGTTCGTCAGCGAGTTGGTGGGGCCAGCACGGCTGCCCAACGCCGTCGCCCTCAATAGCACGCTCTTTAATGCCGCGCGCATCGTGGGGCCAGCGCTCGGCGGCATCATCATCAGCGTGGTAGATATCGGCCAAGCCTTCTTATTCAACGCGATCAGTTTCGTGCCCGTGCTCGCGGCCCTGTTGCTGATGCGGGCGGCGGAGTTTCACGCCTCGGCTCGTCCGGCACGCGGCAACATCTTTCGCCAGGTGGGCGAGGGCATCCGCTATGCCGTCCGTACCCCGAGCGTCCTCATCATCTTGCTCACCATGGCCGTCGTCGGCACCTTTGGCTATAACTACAACACCATCTTGCCGCTGCTCGCCAAATATGTGTTGCACGCGGGGGCAACTGGCCTGGGCTTGTTGACCTCGGCAGTGGGCATCGGCTCGTTGGTGGCGGCGCTCGTCGTGGCCGCCACGCACCAGGCGACGCAGCGCGTGCTCTTGGCGGCGGCGTTCATCTTTTCCCTGTTGCTGATGGCCATCGGCTTTTCGCCATCGCTGCCGCTGACCTTGGTGCTGCTGGTGCTGATGGGCATCGCGGGGATTGTCTACACCGCCAGTTCGAATAGCAACTTGCAGATGAACACCCCTGGCCCATTGCGTGGCCGTGTGATGAGCCTCTACATCTTGCTTTTCATGGGGACGACGCCCATCGGGGGCTTCCTGGTGGGGGTGCTTTCCGCGCGGATCGGTGTGCAACCCACCATCGTGCTGATGGGCGCGATCTGCCTAGTGGGGGTGGTGGCGGCCTGTGGCTATGCCTGGTTGAGCGGCAGGGTGCGTGCCCGCAACACCATCGTCGCCCAGCCTTCCCTGAATGAGTGACCCAAAGGTGAGCGAGTTGGACTGCTCCCACGTCACCCCTTGCACAATGATGCCACCTCAGGGGCCAACGCCCAATCACACAACACGTCCTATGGGGCACCATCGAGATAGTGCATGCCAGTCAATTCTTCTGAGACCTGCCACAAGCGCTGGGCGACATCCACCGCATAGGCTTGCGGCGCGCCACGCACTGCCGTGGGGGCACCACGCATCCCACCAAAATTCGCTGGCCCATAGAAGCCCCCACCTACGCTCTGCGGGGCCGTGGCCGCATACAGCGTGGGAAGGGCCCCATCTGCGGCGGATTGCGCGAAAAGCGCGTTGCCAAGTTGAGTGCCCAGGCGCTTGAAGCGATTGCCTTCCATCTGTGGGCCTGCTGCTTGCAGATTCGTCGCCGCATAGCCTGGATGGGCCGCCATACTCAACAACGGGATGCCAGCGGCGTCCACCCTGCGTTGCAATTCAAAGGCAAACAGGAGGTTGGCCAGTTTCGCCTGCGAGTAGGCCACCCATGGGCGGTAGTGCTGCCTTCCCTGAAGATCGGCAAAGTCGATGTGGCCCGAGCGATGCAAAAAGCTGGTCAATGTGACCACCCGCGCTTGGGGCTGCTGGCGCAGCAACGGAAAGAGTGCCCCCGTGAGGGCGAAATGCCCCAAATGGTTGGTGCCAAACTGCATCTCAAAGCCATCCGCTGTTTGGCGTGGGGGCAGGGCCATGACCCCCGCGTTATTGATGAGCACGTGCAGGTGGGCGTGGTGTTCCATGAAGTGCGCCGCGAACTGGGTGATCGAGGCTAAACTCGCCAAATCCAGCCTTGCAACTTCGACCGTTGCCTGGGGGAATTGCGCCTGAATGCGGCTGAGCGCTTGCGTGCCTTTCTGCGGATCGCGAACCGCCATGACCACGCTGGCCCCATGCGCTGCTAGGGCAGAGGTAGTGGCAAACCCCAGGCCACTGTTGGCCCCAGTGACGATGATCGTTTGCCCCCTCAGATCGGGAATGTCGTCCACGCCCCATGTTGTCATCAGTTATGGTCCTTTCACGGCGGTCTTCTGGGCGAATCGCAGGAAATTTTGTCTGGTCGCGCGCAGCATACCGGCACTCGCGCAGACACGGATAATTGATCAATCCGCCACATGGCTGCCCAGCAACACTTCACGGAGCAGTGGGATGGGCGGTGCCCCAAAAGCGAGCAAGGCATCATGCACGGCACATTGCGACCAAGCAGGATAACGCAGTTGCAGATCGTGCCGCAGTTCACCCAGCAGCAACTTGCCCAGCGTGTAATTGAGATAGGTGGGCGAGCGCAGGCCACGCATCGCCTCTTGCTGCGCACGGATCGGTGTAAAGTAGGCCTCGTTGGTGATGAAGCGGGCGGCATCATCGACGCCCATCTGCCCGGTATGCAACCAGATCGCCGCCAGGAAGCGACAGTCGCGCAGCAGCGCCATGCTCAGTTGCGCCAATTCGTAATGCGGATCGTCTGCGTGAAAGCCCACCTCGATCACCAGCGCCTCGGCATAGTGCGCCCACCCTTCGACGAACGACATGCTGGTGAGCAGCTTGCTGGCAGTGGTGGGGGCCGCCAACAGGTGCAAGTGTTGCAGAAAGTGCCCCGGCCACGTCTCGTGCGCCGCAGTGTTCGCCAGCCCAGGAATGGACTGCTTTGCCAACCAGGCTTCTTTTTGCGAATGGCTCCACGCTGGGTCAGGCAAGGTCAGTGAGAAATAGGCCCGCGTATCGGTGACGTCAAAAGGGCCAGCGACATCCATGAAGGCCGAACCATTGCGCATGAAAGGCAGTGTCTCTTGCACCAATGGCTGCTCGGTGCCCGGAACCGTCACCAGGGCGCGGTCGATGACGAAAGTGCGAAGCTCGGTCACCTGCCGCCGTGTCTCATCCAAAATCGCCCCAAGCGGCGGATGCGTATGCCCCAGTGCCTCCATCGCGGCAGCCGGGGTGGTGCCCAAGTGCGCCGCCGTCGCCGCGATGCGTGCCTGGTTGCGGGCCAGGTCGCGCGTCCCGAGTGCCAACAGATCGTCCAGCGGCAGATCGACGGCTTCATCCAACGCAAGCAGGGTTCGCAGGGTGGTCGCCCCATAAGCGAAGGCTTCGTTCGCGTGGGGCAGCCGCGTCCGCAGATCGACCACGAAACCGCGCACCGCCGCCACCGCCGCGCGGTTCGCCCGATGAAATGCCTGAGTCAGGGACCAGTCGCCCACCACTTCCACGGCCTTCACCAGATCCACGGTGTGGAAGTAGGCTAACCCTTCATAGGTGGCGATGCCCTGTTGCAGCAGCGCGTAGCTCAGCCGCTCGTGCAGATGCCCCCGCGCCGTCGCCACCACCGCCGGAATCGCTGTGCAGTGGCGGATGAGTGCGCTGACGCGGTCGGGCAGGGGAGCATAGTCGCGCTTGAGATAGGTCGTCAGATCCAACAAGGGCAGGCAGGTGAGGGGGTTCGTCTCATAGGGCCGCCACACCTCCCAAAAATAGCGCTCGTGGCGACAATGGCGCAAGGTCAGGCGGGCGTCCCATCGCGCCAGATCCTCATCAGCCAAAGCCACACGCGTGGGGGCAACGACCGGCTGCAACGGCTCAGCGGCTAGCGGCGCGAGGTCGGCCTCATAGCGGCGCAGCACGCTCGTGCGGGCAGCGATGGCCATGGGTGACCAATCCCCCACATGGCCATCATACTGATGCAATCCCGCTTTCATCGCCACGTAGGGGTGCATGGCAAAGAGGTCGTCTAGATAGGCGGCGATGAGACGCGCGGGGGCAGTGGACGAAGCGTCCATCGACGATCTCCTGAGGTGAGGCTGCGGCGCCGGGCACGCGGCTCAGCCGCGCGCTGAATCAAGCCTACCACAAGCACACATGCTATTGTCAAGAAGACGGGCACAATCCCCCTGGCAGATGCCCTAGGGCAGCGCACTCACCAGGGGAAGATCCCAGCGGAGGGTGAAGGCGGGCGCGGCGGTTGGCGCGAAGACGATCTGCGGATCGGGCGCCGTCACATCAGGGGTGGCCGTCACGAAGAAAGCGAGCTCCCCCACGAACTGACTGTGGGGGGCAACCTGGCCAGCACCCAGCGGTTGCGCGCTGGCAGCAAAGACCTCGTGGTGGGCATCGCCCGCAGGATTGGTCAACCAAAACTCCGCAGCATTGTAGGGCAAAGGACGCACGGGATCGGTATTCACCAAGGTGACGGTCATGATGGCGATATGACTATCTGGGGGTGCCCCAACGAAATCATTCGTGGGCGCGATGCGTAACTGGTCAACGGTGATTGCCAGCCCAGCATAGCTCTGCGTCGCGCCCATCCCCACGGCGAGGGGGCTGCCGCCGCCCAGGGTGACGCCATCGTGCACGACAACTAGCGGCGCAGGCGGTGGATGGCTCACGGTGGCAGATGGGCGGGTGTCGCGCAGCAGCCACCGTGTGGTGGCAGTGGCCCCCACGCCGCTGCCAAACGCCACCAATATGGTTGCCACCACGTGCCACGCCGGATGAAAGGTGACCCGCCGCCGCGCGGTGCGCGCATGCGACTGGTTCGCGTCTTCGACCGTCAGTGTTGTCATCGCGCGCACCCTCCCAGCAGCTACCCTATCCCACTCTCTCTTTCAGCATACTCAGCCCTGCCAAATCATGCGCGTGTGCCGTATGATATGGGAGACAAGCCAATGGAGTAATGGAAGAATGCCAGATGAGCAAGGGATTTTGGTGGGGGATGCGGCGTCTTTTGTGGCGGCGCGGACCGTGGGCGTGTTGGCCACAGCGGATGCCGCAGGCACACCCTACGCCGTCCCCATCTGCTATGACTGGGACGGCCACGAACTTTGGATCGCGCTGGATGCCAAGCCCAAAGCGGTCACCGATGTGCGGCACCTGCGGCGCGTCCGCAACATCCTGGCGCGCCCGATGGTGTCGGTGGTGGTGCAAGACTACCTGACCGCCGCCTGGGAGGAACTGGCCTATGTCATCCTCTGGGGCACAGCCCGCATCGTCGCGCCAGCGGACGACGGCCACACCGCAGCGATCGCACGGTTGCGCGCGAAATATCCGCAATATCAGGCTATGCCCATCGACCAGTTGCCCGCTATCGCCATCCAGCCCACGCGGGTGAGCGCCTGGGGCGCAGTCGGTCCCCGCGCAGATCGCCCGGCAACGCTGGAGGCGGATATCCGTGGGCGGCGCTCGGTGCGGCGCTTCATGGCGCAGCCTGTCGCCCGCGCGCAAATCATGCGGGTGCTGGAGGCCGCTGGGTGGGCCCCCTCGCCCCATGGGCGGCAACCCTGGCGATTCGCCGTGGTGACGCAGCCCGCCCGTCGCGAGCGCTTGGCGGCAGCAATGGGCGCGGAATGGCAAGCAACCTTGGCGCAAGACGGCGAACCACCCGAGGTGGTCGCGGCACGGATGGCCGCTTCGCGCGAGCGCATCCGTTCCGCGCCCGCGCTGATCGTCCCCTGCCTCTATCTGGCCGATCTGGATGTCTACCCAGACGCGGCACGCCAGGAGGCCGAAACAACCATGGCCGTGCAAAGCCTGGGCGCGGCCATCCAAAACATGTTGCTGCTCGCCTACCACGAGGGGCTGGATATGGGCTGGATGTGCGCGCCACTTTTCGCGCCCGCTGCCGTGCGTGCAGCCCTGGATTTGCCTGCCAATTGGTTGCCCCAAGCGCTGCTGCCACTGGGCTATGCCGCCACGGACCCGAAGCGCCGCCCACGGCTACCCCTTGAAGCACTGGTGAACTGGGACTAGGAAACGCGTCACCCATTCGGGTATGCCAGCACCCATTCCATTGGCATCATTCGTCATGTATTGGTGAATGAGTAACATACATCCTGCGCGTCACACTGTGGTCCCTCATGGGAACCCAGGTGAAGGAGAATTGCAATGAACTATCCCCGTCTGAGCGCATTCATTCTGGCATTCATCATCGTGGTCGTCGGCATCTTAGGTTTCTTTGATTATTTCGCACCAGAGGGCGTGCTCTTTGGCCTGTTTCAGGTGAACACCATCCACAATCTGATTCATATCATTACGGGCCTCATCGGCCTCATCGCGGTGATCCCCAACCATCGGCGCTACGCGGCGTGGTACATCCTGGAGATGGGGGTCATCTATGCCCTCGTCACCATCCTAGGCTTCGTCTATAATGGCGACATCTTTGATCTGGCCTACTTCAATCTGAATGATAACCTGCTGCATGCGGGCATCACCATCCTTTCCTTCGGCATGAGCATTCTCATTTTGCTCGACCGCCCCCAGGAATATACAGGCATCAGCCTCCGCGAAGACCCCCAGCGCATGTCCTATCGCTGAGGCGTGGCAACACGCGCCATTATACAGGAGAGG
>JACDGC010000136.1 GCA_013815535.1 Ktedonobacterales bacterium | reverse complement strand
GTCGCGCGGGCCGCGCTGGGGGAGATCGTGCCACCTCATATCATTGCCTTGGTGCAAACAGCATTGGGTGACCCACTGCCAGGTTAAAGTTTCGGTGAATGTCTGGTGGATGGAAACCGCGCATGTTATAGTAGTAAGGAAAGCGTGAGGGAGGTCTTTGGCTCAGATGAATCATTGTGAATATTGTGGTGCGCCGCTCCTCAGCATCACCAAGGTGTGCCCCAATTGCCACCGCGAGCAGCCGCCATATCCCCCGGTGCTGCCCGGCGGCGGTGGGCGCAGCTATTCGGGGTGGGCACTGATTTTGACGGGGTTGTCGCTTTTCATGCTGGTGCTGGGCATCGCGATGTATTGGTTGGCATCCTATAGCAATGCCTCAGCCTGGATCTATGGCTCACCCGATTCCTACATCAACACCGGGTCGCCTGCCTACCTTGGCTCGAACCCTAGTGCTGGCGATCAGGGGTGGATTCCGGGCAATGGCTACTTGATTTTCTTTGGCGGCATCGCGCTCGTCCTAGGGGTGTGGGCGGTGATTAGCTATAATCGCGGGCGTCGCATCGACAAAGCCAATGCGGCCTTGCTCGAAACGTTGCAGAACAGCAACTAGCGCTGGACCGCTGTGGCAAGGCGTTGTTGCGCAGTGCATGGATATTCCATGCGCTGCGCTTTTTTTAGCGCAGGGTGGGTGCCGAGCCTTTGAGCAATTCAGGGACATCCAGCACTTGCACGATATGCCGCCACACGCCGCTCTCTTGCCAATGCAGCAGGCGACGCCAACAGGTGATGTGGCTGCCATAGCGTTTTGGCAGCTTGCTCCATGCGCACTGGTGCAACAGGACGTAGAGGATGCCGTTCAACACGCGCCGTGGGTCGGCCAGTGGTCGGCCCGTGTGTGGGGCCACATGCAGCAGCGCCGCCACCCGCTCCCATTGATGATCGCTGACATCCGTGGGAATGTCGTCCACTTCGATGCGGCGCGGTCGCGGAACTTTGGCGGGCCGCATGGTGAGCAATGTCGCTTCCAGTTCCTGATACCGTTGCGCATAGCGACGATACTGCTCAGCGTGAAACTCGCATTGCTTGGTATAATACGAGAGTTGAGCTTCGAGCTCATCGAAGGGATCGTTTGCCATATAAAGGCTATTTGTTTGTAGTTTCTGTTTCTTCGGGGCAGTTTGATGTGGTGCAACCACGTCCATGACATCCTCCAGCTTACCCAACAACACAACCAGGAACTATCATCGCATATGCAACTGGGGCTGACAAGGGGGGTAAGAAACCGTACCAAAGAGTCCTACAGATTCAAGGCAGCATCACGCCCACCCGCGCCGCTGCCCTGGCCGACCTTCATAGCAATTCGGCCAGGTGATAGATGCCCCCTTCGCGGCGCAGCAGATGGGCCCCCACCATCTCGCGGCGGAGGGTGGCCACGTCGTCGTGATGGCGACCAAGGATGCCATTCACTTGTGCTTCTGTGTAGGCCTCGTCTGCGGCGAAATGTTGCGCGAACCAACGCAGGATCACATCCCGCTTCTTGCGGCTGGCGGGAATCTCTTTGAGCCGCTCACCTTCAAAGAAATCATGGATGATCTTGCGCTCCCATGCTTCACCCGGGGTATCTTCGGCCAGCGCGCGGGTGGTGGCGGGGGTGAGCAATTCACGGCTGCGGGCGTGGAGGTGTTCGCTATCCAGCGCATAATGGTGGGTATTGCCATCGCGGCGCATGGTGACCAAGCCCGCTTCGCGCAACTTGGCTAGATGATGCGAGATCGTCGGCATCCGCAGATCGAGCAGCGTGGCGAGTTCTTCGACGCTGCGTTCGTGGGTGGCCAACAGACCGATCATCCGCAACCGTGTTTCATCGGCGAGGGCGCGAAAGAAGAGCAAGAGCAGCGCACGGGTATCTTCCTGCATGGTACTGTCATCCTTATTGCTATTTCATCTAAATAGATGATAATCTATTTAGATTGGCGCGTCAAGGTTCTGGCGGCTTTTCTCGTGAGGACTGAAAAAGTTGGCCTCATTGACAGGAACCAACCGCGCATCTACAATCATCACAGAGAAGAAGGGGGACTGCTGATGTTCGTGTGGCTGCGTCAACACTTGTCGTCACGTTCGCTGGTGCTCGCTGCGCTGGGCGCGGTGAGCCTGTTCTTGGTGTGCGTGGCGCTACTGTTCAGCGCGCTGCATGAGGCGCAGGCGACGACCGCGCCACCACGGGCAGCGGCTGGGACGTTGGTGCCCACCAGCACCACAACGTTGACGGCCACCGCGACGCACTCCCCAGCGCGGCCTCCGACGGCGACCGTGGTCAAGTCCACCGCGACCCCGCACCCCTTGCCCGTGCCGAAGGATAACCCACCGCCGCCGCCGCCACCCCGGCAGCCTACGCCCACCGCCACGCATGCGCCCCCCACCGCCACGGCGACAAACCCCACCACGACCCTCACACCTTGCCCCACCGGGGGCTGCCCAACCGCCACCAGCGCGCCGCCGACCGCCACCCCTGGCCCTTGCCAACCGGGCGGTGCGCCATATTATAAGACGCCCGAGCCAACGCCAACGGGCAACCAGATCGCGGCAGCCATCACCAGCGCGGCGAATGCGAATGGCATTCCCCCGCTTTTGGAAGAGGCCATCGCCTGGCAAGAGTCGGGCTGGCAGATTAATCTCGTGGCCTGTGATGGTGGCATCGGCTTGGCGCAGTTGCAACCCGCCACCGTCGCCTGGCTCAACAGCACCTATGGCATCCATGACGATCCCTATTCATTGGCGGGCAATGCCGATCTGAGTGCGCGCTATTTGCACTATTATTACAGCTTCTACATCGGTTATTTGCAACAGAACGAACCCGCTGCCTGTGGCACGGCGGGGTGTAATTGGGATACGCCCTGGCCGGGCGCGACGGATGGCGCGAATGTGCGCGACATCGTCATCAGCGTCTATAACGAAGGCGCGGGCACCATGAACACGTATGGCATCATCAACTGGTGGTACGTCAATGACGTGCTGCTGTGGCAGAACCAGATGCCGTGGGCTGGGCGCTAGCGACGCCCCCTGGCGATCCATGCCGCCGATGTGGTATACTGCTGATGACGCCCGCGCCCTAACCCCATTTCATCCCGTTGGTTCCGCGCATTTCTGCGACGCTCCCCGCGTCTGCATGCGCCCAATAGGGACTCCCTCATTGTTCGTTTCAGTCAAACGCATCTCTATGGAGACGTATGCATACCAAAAGTATCACCACCCTTGAATATCCGAAGATCATTGAACGATTGACGGACCACTGTGCCTTCTCGGCCAGCAAAGCGCTGGCGCTCGAATTGACCCCCAGCGACGACCTCAGCGTGGTGTCTCACCGTTTAGCCCTCACCACTGAGGCACGGCGCTTGCTGGATAGCCGCCCAGATGTGGGGGTGCGTGCCGCGCGCGATGTGCGCCCCCAGGTGGCGCTGGCTGTTCGCAGTGCCATGCTGCTGCCCGAACAACTCATCGAGATTCAGATGACGATGCGCAGCGCTGCCTATCTGCATCGCGTTTTGTCGCGCATCGAGGAAGATTCGCCCCTGCTGCGCCGGTTGGGGGCCGACCTGCCCCTGCGCCCCGCGTTGGATGCCCACATCGAAGCCGCCATCACCGATGAAGGCGCGGTGCGCGACACCGCCAGCCCGCAACTACACACCGTCCGCAACCAGATCCGCATCGCCCAGCAGCGGCTGCAAGAGCGGCTCAATAACCTCGTCGGCGAGTTTCGCGGTGCCTTGCAAGATGGCATCATCACCATGCGCGAGGGCCGCTATGTGCTGCCCGTCCGCAGTGAGGCACGCAGCCAGGTGCGCGGCATCATTCACGACCAATCCGCCAGTGGTGCCACCGTTTTCATTGAGCCGCTGGTGATCGTCGAAATGAACAACCGCCTGCGCGAACTGGAGGGCGAGGAGCGCCGCGAGGTCGAGCGCATCCTGCTTGAGCTTTCGGCGGAAGTTGCCGACAACGCGCCCTACATCACGCTGGCGGTCGAGTTATTGGCGGATATCGATCTGCAATTCGCCAAGGCGCGCTATAGTCAGGCCATCAAGGGCACCGCGCCGCATCTGAGCGAAGCGGGCGTCTTGCGCCTCGTGGATGCTCGCCATCCGTTGTTGACGGGCAAGGTCGTGCCGCTGAATTTTCAGCTTGGCGAAGCTTTCAACATGGTGGTCATTACTGGCCCCAACACTGGCGGCAAGACCGTGGCCCTGAAGACGGTGGGCCTGCTGGCGCTGATGACCCAGGCTGGCTTGCACATCCCCAGCGACGACCGCTCCATCATGCCCATCTATCGCGAGGTGTTGGCCGACATCGGCGATGAACAATCCATCGAACAGTCGCTTTCGACTTTTTCATCGCACCTGACGCGCATCATCGACATCCTGAGCAACGCGGGCAAGGGAACGCTGGTGCTGTTGGACGAACTCGGCGCGGGCACCGACCCCAGCGAGGGCTCGGCCCTGGCGCGGGCGATTTTGCTGACGATTCGCGAGCGCGGCGCGGCCTGTGTGGCGACGACGCACTACTCGGAGTTAAAAGCTTTCGCCCACGAGCAGCCCAGCGTCACGAATGCCTCGGTGGAGTTCAACGTCGAGACACTCTCGCCGACCTATCGGCTCAGCATCGGCATTCCGGGCCGTTCCAACGCGCTGGCCATTGCCGGACGCCTGGGGTTGGACCCCGCCATCATCGAGCGTGCCCGCACCATGACCGACAGCAGCACTGCCAGCATGGAAGAGATGCTGTCTGATATTCAGCGTGAGCGCCAGGCGACCGCCGACGAGCGCTTCGAGGCCAGCATGCAGCGTGCGGCATTAGAGGATGAACGCCGCCAACTCGGTGACCGCGTGGCGGAACTCGAAGCCCAGCGCATCGAGATGGAGCGTGAGCGCATCAGCATCATCAATGCTGCTCGTGAAGAGGCGCGCAAGCAGATCCAGCAGATGCGCTCTGAGCTTGGTCGCGTCCGCTCGCAGACGGGTAAAGGCGATGTCAGCGAAGCGACCTTGGCCGCGCTCCGTGCCCGCCTGCGCGGTGTGGAGGACAATGCCGAGGCATTGCCGATGCCCGCCGCGCCACGTTTGCCGCCCCGCCAGGGTCGCGAGCGTGACCGCGCCCCACGCCCCGCTACCGCAGGCGACGACGAGCCGCATGTGATCGCCGGGGACCCCGAGGTGGGCGATCCGGTGCGCATCGGCAGTCTGGGCCAGGTCGGCGAGTTGCTGGCGCTGCCAGACTCACGGGGTGAGGCCGAAGTGCAAGTGGGCAGCCTGAAGCTGCGCGTCGCCGCCCGCGATCTGGAACGCCTCAGCCGCCGCAAGGCCCGCGACGAGCGCACGGTCATCACCATGCCCAGCCTCGCCACGCGCGAGATCCCCGAGAGCGAGATGGACCTGCGCGGCCAACGCGCCGAAGCCGTGATCGAGGCGGTCGAGCAATATCTGAATGATGCCTATCTGGGGGGGCTGCCACGGGTGCGGCTGGTGCATGGCAAAGGCACTGGCGCGCTGCGGCAGGTGGTGCGTGAGCTGCTGACGCGTCATCCCCTGGTCAAGTCGTTTGGCAACCCGCCGCAAAACCAAGGCGGCGATGGCGTGACCGAGGTGGTGCTGAACCAGTGAGCGGCGTGCTAGGGATGCCGCCAGAGATAGAGCGTGATCAGCATCATCGCGCTTCCCGCCATGATGAGGCTGATGCCGAGCAGTTGCACTCGTCGCCGGGCACGGGCCATCTCCGCTTGCATGATTTCAGCGGGCGGGGATGACAGTTGCACGGTCTTGCGCCTGACCAGGACGGATGAGCGCGAGAGGCGAATGATGGGGAACGTCATCGAGCGATAGACGGTTTCGAGGCGTGCCAAGGGCTTGGTGTCAATGCGTGAAAGCCCCAGATTCAGCGTCGGCTTCCGGGCCATCTCATCCGCTGGATCACGCGGGAGCGTGGCATCCGTGAGCGGCCCATCGGCACCCTCAGGAAACGGCGACAACGGTGTCGTTGCCAGCGTTGCGAGGTCGTCTGGCATCGGTGCGTTCATTGGCGCGCTTCACCCTCCCACCTCATCCTTGTTGCCCACGCCATGAGTATAGCACGGATGCTTGGCAGGCAGGGACTTTCCTCTCACTATTTTCATCAGCAAAAGGCAAGCCCGTTCCTGCTCCGCAACGCCATCGTCTCTATGCCCGCACGCCTACGCAACCTTGAATGGGAGCGTCTGTGGCAGCGCGGCGAAATCCGCATCAATGGTTTGGCTGACCACCTGCCCGCCTTGGGGATAGCGCACAGTCACCCGCAGCCCTGGGTAGCGCGGGGCCATCTGCCCACCCGTGGCGGCGATCTGCACCGTGATGGTATCACCCGCCCAGGTGGCTGTTGCGTGCAGGGCCAGATAGGTGCCACGCGCCTCGGCCTGGGGATGGTCATCATCGTCCCAGATCGTTGCCGCAGCGGTTTGCCCCGGCGCGCCGAGCGCCGCCACCAGGGTCAATGGTTCTGCTGGGGCTTCATCGGTGTGCTGCGTCACTCCTGTGGTGGGAATGATCGATCCCGCCCGCTGAAACAGGGGGATGGTCGTCAGCGTGACTGGCAGGGTGATGCGTTGCCCGCCTGCATAGGCCGCGTCGCCCTGCCAGGCCAGCCAGTCGCCTGGTGGCAGCAAGACCGTGTGTTCGGTTGCGCCCTCCGCCAGCACCGGGGCCACCAATAAATCGCTGCCGAGGAGGAATTGATCGTCGCACGCCACGGCGGCAGCGTCGGCGGGGGCGAGCCAGGCTAGCGGGCGCATGATGGGGGCCCCCGTCGCACTGGCCTCGTGAAAGAGGGTCGCGAGGTACGGCAACAGGCGATAGCGCTCCTCGATGGCAGCGCGGATGGCACTGGTATAGGGTTCGCCAAAGACCCACGGTTCCTGGCGGGCGGTGCCCTGCGAACTGTGGTTGCGGCAAAATGGCAAGAACGCACCCAGTTGCTCGAAGCGTGTCAGCAGTTCCGGCGTGGTATCTTGCCAGAAGCCGCCGATGTCGATGCCCGTCACGGGGAAGCCCGAAAGCCCCACCCCCAGATTCATGCTGATGGCCATGGCAACATGCGCCCATTGGCTGGTGCTGTCGCCATTCCAGACGATGGCATAGCGTTGCGTGCCAGCTTGGGCCGCGCGCGTCAGAACGAAGGCGCGCTCGTCGGGGCGGGCGGCTTCGAGACTCTCGCGGGTGGCGCGCACCATCTCGTGGCCATAGGCATTGTGAAAAGCCGCGTGGGCCAGGGGGCCATACTCGTCGGATTGGTGGGTTGTGTCATCTGGCAAGGTCGCACCGAAGGGCACCGTCACCTCTGGCGGGGCCGACATCCCGGCCTGGGATGGCTCGTTCATGTCGTCCCAGATGCCCGCCACACCCAGATCGAGCAGCGTGTGGTGTTGTGCGGCCCACCATGCGCGGGCGGCGGCACTGGCAAAGTCCGTCCACACGCTCAGGCCGGGCCACACCCAGCCCTCGAACGCTGACCCATCAGGGTTGTGCACGAAATGACCCGCTTGCATGCCTTCCTGATAGACGGAATAGTCGGGATCGACCTTGACCCCAGGATCGATGATGGGCACCACGCGCATGCCCTGCGCCCGCAGATCTGCCAGCAACTGGGCCGGGTCGGGGAAGCGCTCGGGGTCGAAGGTGAAATCGCGATAGCCACGCATATAGTCGATATCGAGATAGATGGCGTCGCAGGGGATGCGCTCTGCGCGAAACCGTGCCGCGACGGCACGCACCTCGTCGGCAGACATGTAGCTCCACCGAGATTGCTGATTGCCCAGCGACCAGCGCGGCTGCGGCGGCATGCGCCCGGTGAGGTCGGTGTGTTGGCGCAGCACGCTCGCCAGATCCGGCCCAGCATAGACATATGCCACCAGATCAGGGCCCTCGGTGGTGAAGGTCAAGGTATCCGCCTGGGCTTTGCCGATGTCGCAGGTCGCCCGATGAGCATGGTCAAAGAAGATGCCGTGGGCCTGCCCAGCACGCAGGATCGGGAAGACCGACGCGCTCTGATACATCGCGTCGGTCGTCGCGGCGTTGTGGTTTGGCAAAGGATCGTTCGACCAGAGCGTCAGTCGTCGTCCGCGTTTATCCACCGGGCCGGTGCGCTGGCCCCCACCAAAGACGCACTCGTCATTCGCCAGAGCGACATCCCAGCACAAGCGCCCGTCGGCGTCGCGCCCCAGCCC
>JACDGC010000135.1 GCA_013815535.1 Ktedonobacterales bacterium | reverse complement strand
GTCATCAACAGGCAGCGCGCTGGCCCCAGCCCGCTCGGCCAAGCGCAGGCCATAGGCGACCTCGTGGAGGCCCAACGCGAAGCGGCGACCGGGAACAGGATCGGTCAGGAAATGGGCATAGGCTTCATCGGCAAAACCAACGCGGCGCGGCGCGCCAGCCAGACGCGCCAGGATGCTGGCGACTTCGCCACATACGCTGATGGCCAGATCATAGTGCGCGGCACGCAACTCGCGCAGGGTCGCGCTGACGCGCTGGCGACCCGCGCGCGTCAACATCTCAGTGGCCCAGCCATTCGGGTCACAGGCAATGACGCGGGTGATGCCGGGCTGGCCACGCACCAGTGGCGCGACCGAAGGTAAGACGACCAGATCGATCTCAGCTTCGGGGTATGCCTGCTGCAATGCTGCGATGGTTGGCAGCGTCATGACAACGTCGCCCAACAGATCGGTGCGGATCACCAGGATGCGCCGTGGGCGAAATGTGGCGGGGGTGAGCGCGGCATGGGGATGCAAGGGGTGCGATGCCGCATCCATTCGTCCGATGGTGCCGAGCGCGGCACGCAAGCCACGCTGTGCGATGCGCTTTGCTATGGCCCCAACGCGTTGCCCGACGCGCTCTGGCAGGGAGGGCGGGTAATCATAGCCCTTGCCGAAGCCGGAACCGTGGCTGAGATCGCGCACCAGAGGGGTATCCATCGAGTAACCTTAGTCATTTCTTTGCGTGTGGGGCAGCCATGCCAGGGCACGGCTGCACACCATTAAGAGCATATCATATATAAGGATGCCGCGCGGTGGAAAGGTTAGCGTAGGGCGGTGAGCTGCCAGGCACCCAGCATATGGGATTTGCCTTTGGGCTGAAAATCTTCGATGCGCCGCGCCGTCACGGCGGTGGCGATGCGCTGATAGAGGGTGTCGCTGAGCAAGATGACCGAGCGGGTCGCGTGTTCTTCGAGCCGCTGGGCGATGTTGACGGTGTCGCCGATGGCGGTGTAATGCAGCAACAGACCCTCCGCGCCAATGTTGCCCACGAGGGCCGGGCCAGTGTGCAGGCCGATCCCCCACTCAACGGCGCGGTTGCCCGTTCGTTGGTTATAGCGGTCAATGGCGATGCCGATCTCCCAGGCGGTCTGCGCCGCCAGCCAGGGATGGTCGGCCTGGTCGTGGGGGGCATTGAAGATGGCCATCACCGCGTCGCCTTGAAACATGGTGACGGTGCCCCCATGCGCCAAAACGCGTTCGGTGACGATGCCTAAGTAGTCATTCAGCAACCGCACCAGCACCTGCGGGTCCAGTTCCTCGCTCAGTTTAGTGAAGCCGCGAATGTCGGTGAAGACGACGCTGATGTCGCGCGTCTCGCCACCCAGATCGGTGCCTGCGGGGTCGCGCGTCACGCGATCAACCACGTCGGGCTGCACATAGCGCCGGAAGATCTCGGCTTCACGGCGCGCGGTGGCCAGCTCGGTCAGGTCGTCGAGCACCACAACGGTGCCAAGCCGCACCCCGTCCAGATTGCACAGCGCTGACCAACCAACGTTGATGGTCACCGCTCGGCCCTGGCCCCCCAACGGACCATGCACCAGCGCGAATTGCGTCACATCAGCGTCTTGCGCGGTTTGTTGAATTTGCCGGATCGGCTCCGCATCTGGCAACACGTTGAGCACCTGATCAAAGACCTTGCCGAGCAAACTTTCCATTGCCAGCCCCAGGATGCGCGCGCTCGCCGCGTTGGCGCGGGTGACGCGCCCGCTGTTATCTAGCGCCAACACCCCACTGCCAATCGAGTTGAGAATGCTGTCGGTATAGTTATTGATCGCTTTGATCTCTTGCACCTGATTGCCCAACCGCTGAACATATTCCGCATTTTGGATGGCGATGGCGGCGATGTTGCAAAAGGCCGCCAAGAGATCCAGATGGTCTTCGGTGAAGGGGCGGTCGCGGCTGGCCTGATCGACATAGACGACGCCCAGTGCGCGATCATCCGCACGCAGGGGGGCACACATGATGGCCTGGATGCCAGCGGATGTTGCGCTAGGCTGTTCGGCCAGCCGTGCATCGTGTTGGGCGTCAGCCGTCAACAGGGGACGTTGTGTTTGCCAGACGGTTTCGATGGCGTTGCGGCTCATTGCGCCCGTGTAGTCGCTGCGGCGGAGGGGCTGTTTGTTTGCGGCACGGGCCGCCTCGAACTTTAGTCCCCCGGTGGTGTCTGCCAGCAGAATGCCGCCGCGTTCTGCCCCCACCAACAGCAACAGGTCATCCAGCGCGCGTTGCAGCAATTCCCCCCGGTCGAGGGTCGCATTCAGGTGCTCGGCAATGACGAAGAGGGCTTGCAGTCGCCCGCGTTCCATCCGCAGCGAGCCAATGGTGTCGCTGGCCCCTGCCAGGGCATGGTCGAGCTCGCCCAACAGCCCCGATACTCGCGCCACGCGCACCGCCACTTCGCGCATCTGCCCCACTGGTGCGGTCAAGCCTGAAGCGGATTGTTGCCGCAGTTCATTCAATGTCGCTTCCACCTGGCCCAGCCCCGTCGCCAGCACGGTCATTTCGCCCCGCAGTTCGCCCAATTCGTGTTGGACCCGCGATTGCAGCGAGACGGCGCGTGTCAGTGGTCCCGCTTCGGGGTGGGTGATGCGCGTCGGCAGCCCGCCCTGACTGACAAAAGTTCCATCGTGGGGCGTCATGGCTGCTACCTCCGCTGCAAATGTGCATCCAGTATAGCACAAGCCAGGGAGAAGCAAGAACGTCCCCCGATATGGCTATTATGCTCCACGATGGCCACGGATTCGCGGCTCGGCGTGGCCTCAGCCCTCAGCATCACGCCGCCCGCAGCCTGGGTGGCTAAGAGCGGCGTGATGCGCCAAGCAGTCGATATACGCCCGAAGTCCCAACACCCCTATTAGCGTAGGTGGGTTTCCGGGGAAGCGGGATCAGCGCGCTCGGTTTTTTCGGGGGTGATGGTGCTGAGATTATTGACCACCAAACGCACACCCGCCACCGAGAGGGCGGCCCGCTCCGCTGCCGCCTTCACTTTGGGGGTGGAAACCTGCCCTTGCAGATAGAGGATCTGATGCTCGGATAGCACCTGGATGATATCTGTTGCGGCGATGTCGCCCTTCGCACGCAACTGGTCGATGGCCGACATCACCGCGTCGGCTAGCTCGACTTCGATCACCACATCTGACCGCACCCCCCGCACCCCTGGCGTCCGTTTGATGGCGCTAAACAGGGCATTGAATTCTTCTTCGCTATAGAGTGTGCCCGACAGGTCCACTTGCCCATCTTCGACGCGCGCGTGGATGCTGCGGCGCGAGCGGGGGTCCAACAAGGTCGTCTCGATGGCGGCACCCACGTCGCCGCCGATGGCGGCATCATCCCGATAGACTGGGATGGATTGTAGATCGCGCACGTTTTCAGTCAAGATGATATGTTGGGCATCAAAGGTGGCAACATGCGCGACATCTAAGACGTAGAAGGCGCGATCTTTGCTGATCAAGATGTGGGTCAGATGGTTGGTCGCGCGGTCGGCCCACAAGCGCCCCAAATTGCCCAGGTTGTGCTTGCCACCTGCCACGCGAACCTCAGTTTTGCTGCTGAGTCGGATGCCTGGCGTGCCCGCCGCGCCTTCCGCCGCCAGACCCAGTTGGCGCGCCACGCGGCTGGCCACTGCTGTTTGCACCACCGTCAGCGTGGCGGGGTCCAGCACCGCTGCCAACACCTCGCCCGCCACCGTTCCCTTCACCACGGTGCTCGACCCCAGCGCACTCCCCAGGCGCATCTCAAGCCGCATCGAATCCATCTTGACCCTCTCACCTTTGCCGCCGAAGCACCCACGCACGGCGCTATTCCAGAGGCAGTGCCCCTTTTTTTCACGCTAAGCATATCATCTGCAGCGGCGGGTTGGCAAATCTCGGTTTGACGCCCCCCGTGCGCCGCGATACAATGAAGTGACCCATTTTTCGATCGCCGGTTCGTGACGCCCATCGGCTCCCACTGCCAAGGAGATGCACCATGTCGGATGCCGCTTCCCATCGGTCCGAGGGGCCACCCGCGCGCCCGACCGACCCCAATACCTGGCTGGTGGGGATATCACACGGCGACCTTTTTGCCATGCCAGTGCTCTACCGCGTGCTCATCGTCAACAGCGTTGTGCTCGTGGTGGGGGCGCTGCTGGGGACGGCGCTTACCACCGAACTGCGCGGCCACAACGGCTCGGCGGTTTTCGTCTCGTTTGTCATCGCGGGCATCTTGCTGAGCCTGGTGGCCAATTTCGTTTTGCTCAAGATGGCCTTCGATCCCATTCGTCGCGTGCGCGATACGATGCGCCGCGTCGAGGCGGGCGATATGACGTTGCGCGCGCCCATCTCGGGCTACGATCCGGATGCCGACGAGTTGGCGGCAACCTTTAACCATATGCTTGGCAAGTTGAATGACTCTGCCCGTTCGCGTGCCGCGCAAATCATGCGGGCGCAAGAAGAGGAGCGCAAGCGCATCGCCCGCGAGTTGCACGACGAAACCAGTCAGGCGCTCACCTCATTGCTGGTGACGCTCAAGTTGGTGGAAGATAGCACCACTGACCCCGAAGCGCACATCCGCGTCGCTGAGTCGCGTGAGGTCGCCCATCAGACGTTGCGTGCGATCCGCAATCTCAGCATCGATCTGCGTCCGAGCGCGCTGGATGACCTCGGCCTGGTTCCCGCGCTGCGTGGCTACATCCGCGACTATCAACAAAAGTACGGACTGGACGTGCATTTCACCGTGCAGGGCTTCCGTGAGCGAGCCAGCTTCGAGGTGGAAACCGCGCTCTATCGCATCGTGCAAGAGGCCCTCACCAATATCGCACGCCATGCGCACGCCAAGCGCGTGACGGTGGACCTGCGCGAGGCGGATGGCGAAGCCCAACTGCTCGTGCGGGACGACGGCCAGGGCTTCGACCTGGCGGCCCCGCCCAAGGCACCAGGCAGCGATGGTGGCCTGGGGTTGGTGGGCATCCGTGAACGTGTTTCGTTGCTCAGCGGCCAACTCGACGTGACATCCTCGCCCAGCGAGGGCACATCCCTGCACCTGACCTTACCCTTCCATTCTGATGATCAGCGAGGCACCGATGCAACCACCAACACCCTTGCCTGAAAAGAACGCCGTAGGCGGGCAGACGAAGATTCGCGTCCTCCTGGCGGATGACCATACCATCCTGCGCGCGGGATTGCGCATCATGTTGAATGCCCAGTCAGATATCACTGTGGTTGGCGAGGCCAGCAATGGGCTAGAGGCGATCCGCGAGGCCGCCCGCCTCGTTCCCGATGTCGTCATCATGGATATCACCATGCCCGACCGCAATGGCATCGACGCGACGCGTGAGATCAAAAAAGCGCAACCCGATGTCAAAGTGCTGATGCTGACGATGCACGAGAACGAAGCCTATCTCTTCCAAAGCCTGCGGGCGGGGGCATCGGGCTATATGATGAAAGAGTCGGCGGATACCGACCTCATCCAGGCCATTCGCACCGTGCAGGGCGGACGCTTCTACCTTTCTGCCGCCGCCCAGGCGATGATGGTGGGCGACTATCTGCAACGGGTGCGCACGGGTGAAGAGAAAGATAGTTACAACGACCTCACCGAGCGCGAACGCGAGATCCTGAAACTGGTGGCCGAGGGCCTCACGAATAACCAGATCGCGGAGCGGCTGGTCATCAGCCCCAAAACGGTCGATACCCATCGCACGCACGTAATGGATAAACTGAACCTTCACAGCCGCGCCGAATTGGTGAAATACGCCATGCGCCGTGGTCTGCTGGATGAGTAGACCCACCCCATCCTCGCAGCCCCTTGCCCACAAGCAGCAGGGGGCCAGCAGTCTCGCCAAATCGCCCACCATCCCCCAGCCCATCTTGCCGCGTCGGCGGTGGCTGAACCGCGGACGGCTGAGTATCAGCGCTGTGATCGCGCTGTTGGTGGCGACCAGCATCGGTGTGACGCTGAATCGATTGGGGATTTGGGTGCCTCTGCCGAGCGTGACTACGCTGGCCGCGTTGCCCGCGCCAAAGATCGGTGCGGCCTATAGTCGCGTGGCGGAGGATATGAGCGGCGATCTGTGGGTCGCGCAATCCGCGCCGGGGCTGGCCGACAATCCGAACGACGCGACATTGCTCACCATCATCACCCCCGATCAATGGTCGGGCAATCGGGTGGTGACACGCCTCTGCCTGGGATGCGCCAGCGCCCCTGGCCCCGCGCTGGCGCGCATCGACGACATTGCGCGGGACCCGCGCCAACCGCACGCGCTCTATGTCGCTGGCTGGACAACCGCCCAGGGCAGCATGCCCAGCACGCCGATTGTGGTGGGCGTGGCGTGGCAACCCGCTGTGCGGAACTGTGGCCCCTTTGCCTGTGGCCTCGTAACGACGATGCTCACCTCCGACACCTCCGTCGATTTTCTGGGCAACCCAGCGGATCACAACACCCCCTTGCTGCGCCAACTGCTGCGAGTGGGGGTGACGCCAGTGTTGGCTCTGGCGAGTGCGCGTGATGGCACGCTCTACTGCTTCCTCAGCGATCGAGGGCGCGACAGCCTGAGCGATGCCCAATTCAATCTGGTTGGTGGTTTTCAAGGTGTGTTGCGCTACGATCCGCTGGTGGACCAATGGAATGAGGTCTATGTGGGGCCGGGCGACCGCCGTGCCGCCTTGCACCTCAGCCCAACTTCCACCGTCACCGCCATGGCGCTCGATACCAGCGAGCGCTATCTCTATGTCGCCGATGGCGACCATCACGCCATCTATCGTGCGGATCTGCGCGATCCCTTGCTTGGCGCGGCCAGCCCGTATGCCGCAGCAGGCGCGTTCAAGCAAATCGCGGGGCAGCCACTGGTGGGTGACGCCTATGCTGACGTTGCCCAGGCGGTGCCAGGGTGGTCGGGGGATGGCGGGTCAGCGCTCGCCGCGCGCCTGAACGCGATTCGCGGCTTGGCCTTCGATGCGGCGGGGGATCTGCTCGTCAGCGACGTGGGCAACGCACGCCTGCGCCTGATCACCCCTGCTGGCACCATCTGGACGGTGGCCGGACGCGGCGTCCATTCGGTGGATGGCGACTCTGGTGCGCCGCTGGATGCTGGCCTGGGCGGCCTGCTCGGCCTGACCGCTGACGGGCGTGGGCGCGTCTTTCTGACGGATGGCGCGGCGCTGGATGGCACTCGCCGCGTGCGCGTGCGCCAACTGGCCTGGGGCTGGCAAGCGCCCCAGGCAGTCACCACCCATTCAGCGCGTGGCGCCCAAGGGTTGGCCGGAGATGTCACCGCTGCTTTGCTGGCGGCGAACGCGACGACAACGACCGCGACCGTGTTGAGCATGAATGGTTGCACCACCGCCCCCCCTGGTGGTTGTGCCCGTCCCTATAGCGTGCTGGCAGGCGGCACATTGCCCGACCAAGCACCACTGGTGCTGCCGCAATCGTTGCCGAGTGGCGATGTCGCGCTCCCCAGCACGCCCACGGTCATGACGAATGTCAGCGGCACCCACACGGCGGTCATCGCGGGCGGGACACAGGTGGCTTTCATCTCGACCGTGACGGGGCAGAGTCTGGCGGCTCCTATGATGCTCCCCGATGGGGTGGCGGCTATGGGGGTGGCGGTGCTGACACCCCAGACAGATGCGCAACTTGCGCGGCTGGGCGCGGCATATCTGTTGGTGACGGTGCAGGGCGGCGCGGCTGGCCCACAGTTGCTCGTCTATAAAGCGACGGCGGATACCTGCGGACTGCACGCCCCCCCCAAATGTGCGTCCTTCCCTGGCACGCCCACCCTGGCAGCCACGCTCACCTTCACGGCGACAAGTGTGGGCAGCGTCGGCGTCGCCCTCAGCGATGATGCCCAGCACGCTTTTGCCCTCGTCACGCATCCAGCGGATGGTGCCGTCAGCGCGGTCGATCTCTCGCCGTGGTTGGCTAATGGCCAAGCCCTCGCCGTGACGACGCGCCTGAGTATGCCAAATCCGTCAGGCGCGCTGAGCATCCGTCACGATGGGCTGGCGGCATATACGGGGACAAACGGGGGACAATTAGGCATCATCGACACGAATGGCTGGCTGGCGCGCGGCATCCCGGCGACCGCGCCAGCCGTCGCCATGGTGGGGGTGGGTGCCACCGATGCGGCAGTGGTTTCCCTGGCGCTGGCGGGGGACGACACGCGCCTCTTCGCTGCCCTGTCGCAACCAAATGGGAACGGCCAATTGGTGATGTTAGCGGTTGGCGGTTTCGCTCAGCCGAGCACGCCGCAAAGCGTCAGCGCCAGTGCGACGGAGGCTCAGCC
>JACDGC010000134.1 GCA_013815535.1 Ktedonobacterales bacterium | reverse complement strand
GTGATGAGGTGATAATCTTCCAACACCAACACGCCCTGACAGCCCGCATGCACAAGGTCATTGAGGAGCATCGTCAACAATGCCTCTGGCGTGGGGGCCACGAAAGGCGGCAACGTCGCGGCGTGCAAGAGCGCGAGTGCATCGCGCCCAATCGTTGGCGCGATGCGCTGACACGCGGCGATGAAGTAGCGCCAGAAGCGCGCCGGATCGCTATCACCAGCATCCAATGCCAACCACGCAAAGGCCGGTATCGCCCCGGATGCCACCCGCGAAGCGAGCCATTGGTTCACCAGCGTCGTTTTGCCAAAACCGGCGGGCGCGGTGATGAGCATCAGCGCACCTTCGCGTCCAGCATCTAGTCGTTGCAAGAGCCGTTCGCGTGGCACCAATCCCTTCCGCAGCCGTGGCGCTTGCAGCTTCGCCGCCAAAAGTGGGAGTGACACTGGCACAGGCGAGATCACTATGGGTAACTGCGCCGCTTCATCCTCCGCCATGGCAGGTGACAGAGCATTCAACGCGCACGCCAATGCTTCCAAGCGCGCCAGTGTCAGTTGCTCTGGGCGACCAGCATAGCGCTTGGTGACGCGCTTGCCCGTGCGTCGATACGCGTACCAATAGCCCGCCTCGCCGCCATGCCGCCGCTCCTTCAGCAGGTTGATGTGCCCGCCTTGTCCCTGAAACGCGAAGGCGTGATGCCGCGCGACCCATGTTCCCCACAAGTCACCCATGAGTGGGTGTGTCGCATCTGAGGCAAGGTAAGCTGCCACGCTGGCATCCCATCGCACGAGATAAGCGGCTTGTCGCGGCATCACCTCACCTCATCATATGGGATCGTTCCCCAAAGCACGGATGGAGCATAGCATCTCCACCACTTCTGTGACAAGTGTTCCCCAAGGATGGGTATGATCTCCATCTATGCCGAAGCGAGACCATGCGCGATGTCGATCTGAGCGTCAGCGCCGCCCATCGTGGCGGCGTGGACCCTGAAAGTAGCGCCTCCACCGTTGAGATGCGGGCCGCCATCATCGCTGAAACGGTGGACCTGCTCGGCTTGACGAATGTCCGCATCGACGGTCGCCACGTCCGCATCGCGGGCGAGCTGGGCGACTATGCCCTGCACCTGGGCAGCGGCATCGTGCATCGGCTGCCGGGCGGCGCGCTTTGCATCATTCCGGTGCACGTGGCGCATCGCGGGCGGCTCTTCTTCCCCTTCGCTGACGACGACCCCAAGACGGCGGAGGTCATCTCCAAGGTCGGCCTGTTCGCCCGTGACCGGGGCATCACCGATCCGCTCATCTTGCAGCAAATTTATGCGCGGATCTAACGTATGACGAACGCGTCAGACCGTTTGGACAAGTGGGGGCGGCGCGTAAATTCATTCACCCAGTTTGTGTCCGAAGCGGGCCGCACGCAAAAAAATACGGCGTACCAATTCAGACGAAACTTCTCGTTGACAGAAAAGGATGTGAGGAGCAGTTTAGATTTTCGGAATAATGGAGGCTGAAAAATATCAGCCCTCATAGCTATTTGCTACCAGGGAGAGTGGGACATTCCCTAGTAGTGTCGCACACGATATTCGGAACGGTTATCATCAATCAACTGTCGAGCGGGGGCGCTTGCGCTCAGTGACAAGCCACTCCCCTTATGACTTGGACGTGGTGGAAAGATTCTTTTGAGCTTTCGCCTTTTTGGCCCCCATCGACACAGCCAATCAGGAGATAGAATTTAAACGAACCAGCTTCCGCCATTGATCTCGATGATCTCACCGGTTAAGTAGGCGGCGAGGTCCGATGCGAGATAGATGATCGCCCCAGCGAGATCGCTGTGTTCCCCCGCGCGTTTGAGCGCGGTTTGCGCGATGGAGGCATCTTGCGCATCCGGCGCGGTGAAGGTCGCGTGAAAGGGCGTATCGACGATGAAGCCAGGCGCGACGGCATTCACCGTGATGCCCTGCGACGCGACCTCTTTCGCCAAACCGCGTGTGAGAGTATGGATGGCCCCCTTGGTGGCGGCATACGCGGCGGCACCATTCCCCCCACCGTGATGCCCCGCCACCGAACCGTTGAAGATGATGCGTCCCCAACCACGATCCATGAAGGCCAGCGTGGCGCGGGTGACGTAAAACGCGCTGGTGACATTGACGGCAAAGACGCGGGCGAAGAGATCGTCACTCATCTCAGCCAGTGGGGCACGACCGACCAAGCCTCCCGCGTTATTGAAAAGGATGTCGATATGGCCCCCCAGCTGCTCGGCCAACGCGGCCACGGTGCGGTTCACCTCGGCGCTCGCGGTCGCGTCGAGCTTGGTGGCGATGCCTTTGCGGCCCAGCCGCTCGATGGTCGCCTGTGTGTCCGTGCCATCATGCGCGAAATACGTCACGGCGACATCCGCGCCGCACTCCGCCAGCGCCAGCGCGGCGGCGCGACCAATGCCGATGTTGCCGCCCGTGACCAAGGCCGTTTTCCCCGTGAGATCGATCCCCTTCATCGTTGTGCCCCTTCCTGCTTGTTACCATTTTGTGCGCGCTAGGCAATCGTCGCTCATGGGCGGGCATCGCGCAACCGAAAGAGCACCTCGCCCGCGTGAGGCACGTAGAGCAGACCCTCATCCTCGCGATTGGCCCAGGCAGAGGGGTCGATGTCGCGATAGTCGGCATAGCCCAGATTGATGCGCCGACAACGTGCCTCGCTGATGCCCGTCGCCAGCGTCACTTGGATGCGCGGCGTCTCGACGCCCGTGGCGGCATCATAGCTGCCCATGCCTTTCACATGCGTGCTGTGCGCCAAGATGCTGCCGGGCAGCTCGCCAAAACGCGCCCACTGCTTCGTGAAATAGTCACGCACATGGTAGCCGACCTGATCGATCAGCGCCCCATGGGTGAATGACACCTCCGTCAGGTGCGGCGCGTAGATGATGACCTCGCCACCATCGGCGATGACCGGTTCGGTCTTGTACATCGCCTTAGCCGCCGTCCACAGGTCGTCATATTGGGGCGCGGGGCACGACAGCACCCGCTGAAATGGTCGGTCGTACCACGTGATGTTGAGCGCACCCGAGAGATCCGCCGCCGCCGCGAAGGCCTCGGCATGCGCGCCGATGTAGATGCCGCGCGGCGTCGTACCCGCCATCACCAGCGCGATGCAGGTGAGCGGGCGCGGCACGAAATCGGCCCCCCGGTGGATGATCCGCCGCACCGGGGTATCTTTGACGCCGATGGTGTGCATGCTGGTGACGAGCGCCCCCAGCCAATGCGTAAAGTTGATGATGTCTGGCCCCGCGATGCCGGGGAAGAGATATTTCGCGCCGCCCGAAAACCCCGCGACCTCATGCGGAAAGACGGGGCCGCAGATGATGAGGTGGTCATAGTCAAGGATGCGGCGATTCAGCGTCACAGGCACCGCGTCGCTCAGCAAGCCCCCCGTCAGCGCCGCCGCCTCATCGCTGGGGATGGTGCCAATCGTCGCCAGCTGCGCCGGATCGTCCCATACATGATTGAAAATCTGGGTCCGAGGGTAGCGGGTCGCCCGCTCCGCCGCGTCCATCCCGACGAGGTGATCGATGGCGGCTTCTGGCATCGGCGGATGGGTGCCCAGCGCGATCAGGTAGTCGAGCGCCGCCGTCTGCTGGCCCAGCGTGTCGCAGAGTACGCGAAAGAGCAGGGGGATGGGCGCGGTGCGCGTGGCATCGGGGATGATGACCAGCACGCGCTGCCCCCCCAGCGCCATCTGCTCGCTGGCCAGGGAAATGTGTCGCGCCAGCAATTCCGGCGTCAGGGTCAGATCAGGTGCGCCGATGCCACTGAGCATAGTCATGCCTCCCTAGACCCCACCAAAGGCGGCGAAACCGCCATCAACGGGGACGACGATGCCGGTGACGAAGGCCGCCGCTGGGCTGGCGAGCCACACCAACGTCCCCACCAGATCCTCCGGCGCACCGAAGCGGCGCTGCGGCGTGTGCGCGATGATGCTTTGTCCCCGCGCGGTCAGTTCCCCTGAGGCGGCATCGGTGAGCAAGAAGCGGTTTTGCTCGGTCAGGAAGAAGCCCGGCGCGATGGCATTGACACGGATGGCGGGGCTGTACTCTTGCGCCATGTGGACGGCCAGCCATTGGGTGAAATTGACCACCGCCGCCTTCGCCGCGCCATAGACGCCGACGCGCGTCAGGGGCCGCAGCGCCGCCATGGATGCGATAGTGATGATGGTACCCTGCCCGCGCTCGGCCATCACACGGCCCCACACCTGGCAAGCCGTGAGCGTCCCGGTGAAGTTGCTGCCCAGGACCGCGTTGACCCCGGCGGCATCTAGGTCAAAGAAGGGGTGATCGGCGCTGACGGTCGCGCGGGGATCATTGCCCCCCGCGCCATTGACCAACAGATCAACCGGACCCAGCCGCCCAGCGATCTCGGTGGCGGCAGTTTCCAGGGCGGCGCGGTCCAGGACATCGGCGGCGATGGCGATGGCCTCCCCCCCGGCAGCGTTGATGCTCGCGGCGACCTGTTGGCAGGCCCCCAGCCGCCGCCCCAAGATGGCGACGCGCGCCCCGGCTTGTGCCAGCCCCTGCGCGAGCGCGCTGCCCAGCACTCCGCTGCCGCCCGTCACCACCGCGACTTGCCCCTGCAACGAAAACATCTCAGACATCATCATGGATCGACTTTCTCTCTTACTTGACCGCTGGGGCAGGCACGACCGCGAAGGGGGCCAGATGGCGGACGAAGTGCCGCGCAATCACCGCATCATACCCGCCCTGGTTGGCCCGCAGCACCCCAAAGATCGCGTCGTGAAACTGATCGAGCGTCGAGCCGTAGGTGACATGCACCACCTGCCGCACATCATGGTTATTGAGCAGCGCGGCCAGCTCGCCCACTGGCACCTGCGCCGGATCTGGCAACCGCGCCACCTCAGCGGAGACGTGGTAGGTCGCGCGGTCGGTGGGGTATCGCCCCGCGTCGAACCGCAGGATCTCGCGAAAGAGCGCCGGGTCGGCGGCGGCGATGACGCGTAGCGCCTCCACATAGCTCGTCCCCGCCGTTTTCAGGTGGCCCACACCGTGCGTCGCCTCGACGAAAAGGGGGTACACACTGAACTTGTCAGAACCGGAGTGCAGGCTCAGCTTATATGGCCCCAGCACCCGTGCGATCTGGGCATGTACCGCCAGATCGGCTCGCAAGGCGTCGAGGTCGCCGATGTAGTCCGTGCCTTTCTCGAAGGCTCCGACGAAGCGCGGGGCGAGGCTGACCCACTGCACCCCCAACCGCCGCAACTCGCTGGCGAATATGAGATGCTCAGCGGCGGTGGTCGGCGTCGCCGTCTCATCCACCGAAACCTCTAGCTCGGTGGGGATGCCCTTGGTGATGAGGTGGCGATACATCCGTGCGACGTAGGCAATGGCCGCGCCATACTTCACGGCGGCGCGGATGACCTCCGGTTCACTGAGGGTCAGCGAGCGAGCTTCCAGCGCAAACGTGCGACCAGCGTAGCGGCGCAGGAAGTCGGCGGCGGTCGTTTCCAGGCGGTCCCAGGGGACCGCGCCGAGTTTGGTGTGCAGCGTGGCGGGGTCATCGCCATCGGCGGCATCATCGACATGCAAACCGGGATCGATGGTATAGAGCGAATAACCCTCGGCGGCACAGGCGTCGATATCCTCCGGCGTCTTCAGGTGGTCGGCATCGGCACCGACGCCCGCGACCCAGCCAGCGGCAAAGGTCCCCCAAGTCGCGTCATTCAGCACAGCGGCGGGGGTGCGATGGGTCCGCGCCATCTCGCGAATCGATTGCTGGGCGAAGATCGGGGCGATGGTGGCCCCCGGCGTCGCCGCCAGCACCTCGCGCAAGGCGCGGATGTGGCCCGGCGTCGCCAACCCCAGCCGGTCGCCAAAGCCCGCCGAGGTGTGCTGCCCAATCGGCCTGGGCGTCAGCCAGGGCAACGCGCCGCGCAGCCAGCGCGCGGTGGCATGGTCGGCGGGCGCGAGGGTGAGGTGGTAGCCGTCGCGCTCCCCCCCCGGCTGCCCAGCCAGATCCGCCAACGCGGCATGGTCGGGCGGGGCCAGCACGGCGAGCTGGCGCTGCCCACCAGACTCCTCCAGCCAATACGCCGCCCCCTCATGCGTCACGAACGAGGCGGCAATGAGGGCAGCACCGCGCCAATTTTGGCTGTCTGCGAGCGAAAGTGTGGTGGTTTGCATGGCGTGCCTTGCTCCCTTATCGTGCTAGCGCGGTAGATCGCGTGGCGCGGCGGCATCGTTCTTGATCCAGGTGTGGTCGGGGTCGTCGTGCGGGTGCATCTCGCGGACGGGGCCAGCCATGAACCAGAGGTAATACACATCGTAGCCCGGCGGTGCCGCGACGGGGTGGTAGCCATACGGCATGATCGTCACATCATTTTGGTGGACGATCTCCGCCGCGTTCAGCGCCGCGTAGGTGCTGCCGTTGCGCGTATACCAGCCCTGAATGCCGAAGCCGATCTCTGGCCGAATCTTGAAGATGTAGAGTTCCTCTTGCTGCACCTCGTCGGGCAGTTCGAGCGTATCGTGCTTGTGCGGCGGGAAGCTGGACCAATTGCCCGCCGGGGTGAAGGTCTCGCCGACGATGAGCCGCTGCGCCTGGGAATTGGTCACGCCCAGGATGTCGTGCACATAGCGGCGAAAGGCCCCCTGCCCGGCCTCGCGGGCGACCACCTGCGGCGGGCGCACCACCTGCATCGGATGCGCCTCCGTCGCGCGGCAGCGGCAGATGGCCGCCTCGATGCCCGCCGCGCCAGCAGTGATGGTATAGGCCGCGTGGATCGGCAGATAGACCCCCGATGCCCGACCAGCGAAGACGCTGGTGCGTTCCCCCAGATCCGCGACGCTCTGCGCGCCACTGCGGAGCGTCGCCGTGCCTGCCAGCAGCACCACGCCGACCTCATAGTCCCCCGTCTCGGCGGTGTACTTTTCGCCCGGCCCCAGCCGCAACATGGCGAAGTCGAGATCATTCAGGGGTTGGACGCCGGGGGTGACCAACTGCGTCAGCCCCGGTGCCGCATCGTAATGATAGGTGAGTTGCACTGCCATAGCTGTCTTTCCTACTTGTTCTCGGTTTTCACGCGCACGACGAACTGGGTGGGCTTGACGAAGATCAGCGCGACGCCGACCAGCGCCATCGAGGTCGCCATATAGATCACGGCCATCCCATCGACGGCCTGGGTGGGGCGAATGCCCGCCGCGAAGGCATCGCCGTACAGCGTCACCACCAGCGTCTGCGAGAGCGGCCCGGCGCTGAGGTAAGTCAGCTCGAACATCGCCACGACGCGGACAATGGCCAGCACCCCCGCCGTCAGCAATCCTGGGATGACCAGCGGCAACAGCACCCGAAAGAACGTTTGCCAACGATTCGCCCCCAGCATGGCGCTGGCCGATTCCATCGACGCATCGATCTGCTGGATGAAGGGCGTCAAGATCAAGATGACGAAGGGCACCACCGGCACCAGATTGATGATGATGACGATCACCAGCGAAGTCGCCAGCGAGGTCCCCAGCTGCACATCGATGGTGTGCAGGAACCGCAGCAACAGCGTCGCCAATGGGATGCCATACACCAACGGCGGCAGCAACATCGGCACCAGATAGAGGCCCGTCAGCACCGCCTTGAAGCGGAAATCCTTGCGGGCCAGCACATAGGCGGCGGGGAAACCGATCACCAGCGCGATCACTGTCGTCGTGACCGCGACCACCAGCGTGTTGTAGAGCAAGCCTCCAATATCGTGATCGTCCGTGACGTATTGGTACCACTTCGTCGTCAGGCCATCGGGCAGCCAACTGGCGAACCACTGCGTGCCAAAGGAGTCGACGACCACCGAGGCGACCATCCCCACCAGATTGACGACGAAGAAGCCAATCACTCCATAAAAGACGACCGCCTGCCAGAATCTGCCGTTGCGCCACCACGGCGTGCCCTCCATCTGAGGAATCGTGTTGCCCGCGACGCTGCCGGGGAGGGCGATATCGGGTAATACGTCGATTGGGTTCGTCGCCATGTCAGGCCCCCTTTCCGCCGCTGATGCTGGCACCACGTGCGAGGCGGCTCTGCAAGAAGAGCACCACGCCGATGACGAGCAGTTGCAGCACGCCCATGATCAGCGCGATGGCCGTGCCGGTCTGGGGCTTGAAGTCATTGTAGGCCGCGTTATACGCCGCCACCGCCAGCACATGCGTCTCGTGCGTCGGCTCGCCCACCAGATTCGCCGTGGGGAAGACGCCGAAGTTCGCCACGAAGTTGAGCGCGAAGGCGATGGCGATGCCCGGCAGCGTCAAGGGAAAGATGATGCGCCAAAAGGTCTGCCA
>JACDGC010000133.1 GCA_013815535.1 Ktedonobacterales bacterium | reverse complement strand
GGCGTGGCTCGCGTGTGCGTTCGGTCAGACGTTTGGCGGGGTCATCGCAACCAGACGAAGACAAAGAGGACGTTGATGCCGATGAGGCCGGTCTCCAGTGCCGTGAGCCGGGGTAGGGGGCGGGGACGCAAGAGGAGGAAGATCGTGCCCGAAAGCAAATGCAGGGGAATATCGGAGAGGAAGTGCTGGTACATCGGATGCCCGCCCCAGATGGCATCATACACCATCGCGCCCCCATGCAAAAACCCTTCGAGAATCGAAAAATCGATGATGCTCAAGGCCTGCTCAGGATGTTTGGCCCCCCGTAAGAGGAGGATGCCCCACGTCACAAACAGCGATGCAAACATATGCTCATAGGCCGTGTTGTATGGATGCCAGCGCGCTAGGGTGGGAGTGAGCACAAAGGTCGTGCCGATCAGGCTCCAGATGACGCCAAACACTCGCATAGCGAGCGGTAAATACTGAGCGCGTTGCGGGGTCGTGAGCATACGGATCTCCTTGGTGTCTACGGTGCTCAGCCATAACCATCCTCTTGGGGATGAACTCAATGTGCTCTGAGAGGTGGGGAAAAATCGCAGGATGAGCCAAAAGAACGGCTATTCTCCTCCTAAAAGGAGCGCTGTTTTCTGCTCTGGATACGGCTGAGCACGGAAGATGCGGAAGCACCACCAAACTGGGAGAGGTCCAGCGTGATGCCCTATCAGCAGACAGGGGCACGTATCCCGTACCTCATTCCCCGAGTACAACAGCAGATACCTCCAGCACGGGACGCCATCTCACACGAGCAATGCACCACGACTTCGCGTGCGATGGTGCATGCCGTGTGCGTGGCGGGAGCAGACGGGTCATCAACCGAGCGGCATGCGTGGTCGGCTAGACATCGGGGCCGATTTCATAATTGTTACCTAGCAACCGCAGGGTAATCCCCAAGAATAACACAATCAGCGCATAGACCCCCAGTTCCAACATGGCCTGCAAAAAATTGTCGACTTTCCCAACCGAGAGTTGTGCACTGATCGACAGGATGCCTCGCGTCGCTGAGATGATGCCAATGAAGAGAAAGGGACGCAGGGAGGTCACATGGGCCTTGAGGTAATGAATCACTGTTCCCAGGACTTCGGTCATAATGAGCACCAGGAGCAAATTCTCGATCAATTTGATGATTGCGTTGACGACAGCGGAAGATTGGTCCATGGTGTTCAAAGGGAGCAACCCACTAAATTTGGTCACCGCATCCCAGCAACTGTACCCCAAGGCAAAGAGCGTCCCGAGCAGAAACAAAATCCCCACCAGGACATAGATGAGGGTCTCGGCACGATCCAGCATCGTTCCCGAACCATAGGCAAACCGATCATTGGCAGAGCTCGTGGCACGGTCCTTGTCAGGCCTTGGTGCCTGATCACTCGCGGTATCGCTCGTCTCACGCGGCAGATCGGTCATTGTACTGGCTCTCCTCCGATGGGTTTCAACACCATGCCATGCTCGAAGTAACAGTGGGGAAACCTCGCATCGATTGCCGATTTGGCAGCGCTTTCGTAGCGCCAATACAGCGCAATCACAGGGATCCCCTCTCGATCCTACCAGCCGAGAGGGGGAGTCTGCCAAGATTCGCAGCGCCTGTTGAGCGAAACTGATCGTGCCGCATGATGATCTGAAGAAAAAGCGGCCACCTGTGGTGAGCGAAAATTACGCTGATGGACGCATTGACTCATGAATGATCTTACCATAGGTCCCCGGGAGCAGCAGAAGAAGGATCCTCAAGGACCGTGTCCTGGAGTGGGTCCAGGGCGACGCCATGGTCTCAGCGAAGCGCGCCCCAGCCTAGCGCGGAAGGATGAGAAGGGTGTAGGGAGGGGCAGGGAATCTCCACGCAATGCTGGTTCCTTGCCCCTCGCTACCGCGTGCCCTTCTGTGGGATGAGATGCAAGGAGCGATCGGTCTCGCGAAACGTGAGTAAGGCGTGGGCGCATAATTTGCCAATCCCACGTTGCAAAGTCCGAACCTGGGCATCGGGAAAACGCCCTGGAAACCGCGCTTGCAGTTCCGCAAAAATCACCACCCCCGTGCGCTCCGTATGCGCCGCGCGCACGGTCAAGATCTCGAGCCAAAGGTCGGCAAAAGGATCGGGACGGGTCCGCCAGTAGCGGGGAACCTGCAGATGCTAGTGGCGTTTTTATTTGGCCAGCACGGGAGGAGGTGGTGGAGGTGCCACCCAGGCGAGTGCAGGAGTTTAGGGAGCATAGATGAGGAGAGCGGCACAAGGCGCGGGGGTGGGGCAAAGCCATGACGGCAGCGTGCATTTTTGTCAGTCATAGCCATAAAAATAACGATTTCGGGTTGTGACTGGTCGGCGATCTGCGCCAGCGGGTCGGTGAAAATGGGGTGTGGTACGATGCCTCCGGCGGGCTGCACGGTGGCGATGAATGGTGGGATATCATCCTGCGCGAATTGATTTCGCGCGACACCCTCATCGTCATTCTGTCGCCAGTTGTGCTGGCGTCGCAGTGGGTGCGCGATGAGATGTGCATCACGTGGGGGCTTCGTCATGAACTCAGCTTGAGCCTCATTCCCGTGCTCCGGGAGCCGTGCGAGCGGTGGGCGGATTTCGCGCTGCTGCTGACGCACATCTGGCGGCTCGCCGGACGCCCTACCAGGATCGCCGCCATCTTACCCCTAGCGAAATCATAAATGGGTAGCACACCGTTACGGCCCAGGCGCAAGAGCTGCCTGACCATCGCGTTATCCGGAGATTGCACAGTCGGTCACTTTCGCCTTGCGGGCAAGCAATGCCTGGGCCACTTCATCCGGCGCATCCCATTGGGGCCAGTGGCCTGCCGCGAAGCATTGCAGATCAGATGTGGGCAGGAGTTCCTGCAAGGCGCGCGACAGGTTCCCCCAAATAGAGATTGTGCCGCCCAAACAGGATCCCCATGGCATCGCGAGGGTGGCTAGGTGAGGATGACGCGCCGTATCGCGTGCCAGCGTGGCCGGGAGATCACGCGCCAAACTCATGAAAGCGGGGACGACGCTGGGCGTCGCCTGGAAGTGCGCTTGAATACCGTCCCCCAGCGCATCTGGGGGTGTCCCACTCTGGCGAAATTGCTGCCCTTGCCAGTCAAGGAGCCATCCCATCTGTGCCGGTTCGCGTGCTAGGGCGGCGGTGAGCGCCGCATAGGCGGGGTCGGCGAACAACTGGATGCATTCGGGAAACCGCAGCCCAGGCACCGTGCCGTATTACGTGTTGCGCAGGGCGTTGCCTCCCACGAACGGGGGATGCGCTAAGGCCCAATTGAGGACCACCGGACCCGACGCATCATGCGCCACGAGGATGGGCGATGTGAGGTGTAACGCGGCAACGACGGTAGCGAGATCTAGTTCCTGGCCCGATGAGGTCGCGTCCGCAGGGGACGGCTTGTCGGAGTTGCCCCATCCGCGAAAATCGAACGCAACTCTATGGTGTCCTGCGAGGGCGGAGATTAGGCGATCATAGATGAAGGCATGATCGGGGAAGCCGTGCATGAGGATGAAGGCGGGATCGGCTCCCGGAAAATCATACACCGCGATGCGATGATCGGGTGCGCCGAGGAAGGTGGGATGCGTGAAAATCGCCATGATGTTCCTCGCTACAGGGTCCGCAGCCGTTTTGGGCCGCGGTGATGAAATGCAGACGCCGGTAGAGAACCGATACGCCCGAATCGCGGCGCGTTGCCCGGCGACTTCCCGACGGCCAGGAGCCACGCAACCCACATCCGATGGAGTGACTCACGATTGCGGGATGTCGGTCACAACGGCGGTGTGGCGTCGGACCAGCAACCAAAAGATCAGGCCATGGGTGATGAAGAGGAAGGGGACATACAACGCCGGGATGAACCACGCAACACCGACCTGATAGTCGGGGAAATGGAAGCGCGCCCCCGCCACATACGCGAACGTAAGATCCGCCGTCCCCGCCAGATTGAAGAGCCATACCAACGGGAGCGCGCTACGCCATCGTCCCCGCAGGGCCACGAGTGCTACGAACGCGAGGAACACGGCGAGCAGGTCACCGGCTGATGCCGGAATGGTGAAATCAGTCGGGAGGCGGCCATCAACAACCTGCGGCACTACAAAGACGAGCCCCACCGTGCGAAAGACGTGCGGGAAGATGAGCAGCGTGAGCGCCTGGACACGCGGCAATCGGCGCAGCGCGGGAACCGCAAACCATGCTGCCAGGAGGCCAAAGGCCAGGAAGTTACTGACAATCGTCAGGAGGAAAATAGGTTGACTGAACATCCAATCCTTCTTCTACGTGCATATGCACGTAATGGTATAAAAAATTACGGAGATGCGAAAGTCGCCAGGAGGTGCAACTCCGTGAGCAAGGAGTCCGTGCGTTCCCCGCCGAGCGTGTCGTGGAGCGCTGTTTGTATCCCTTGCCAGTAAGGCCACGCGGTATCGAGGATCGCTTGGCCAGCGTCGGTCAACGTGAGCAGTTGCACTCGCCGGTCAACGGGGTCTGCAGTGAGTCGGACATAGTCCTGTCGGAGCAAGGGCTGCAGATTGCGAGCCAGCGTCGTGCGATCCATCCCCAAGGCTTCAGCGAAACGGGTCATTGCTGACGTACCGCTGAGATGCAGCATAGCTAGCAACGAAAACTGGGTAATAAGCAACCCGCTGGGCGCGAGGGCATGATTATACTGCTGGGTAATCGCCCGCATCGCTTTGAGGAGCAGAAAATCCAGACAGTCGGCGGCGTCTTCGTAGTGTCTCGTGGGTGAGGGTTGGTGGAGGGGGCCGGCCATCGCGAACAGTTCTCCTTATTAGGAGGATATACACCTTTTTCGGGTCACTTGTCAAGACTCCTGCTCCACGAGCGGGGCAAAGTCGCCTATTCGCTGGATTCATGACTCAGCACAGGAACCATTATATGTATCCGGTCATCAAGGGGACGATGAGGTGCAATTTTCTTGCTGCATTTGTTCACCAAAGAAAGGACGTACTTTGCCCATCGTGGTCACTCCTTTTGCTTGACTGTACCACTTGGCTCTTCCTCCACTCCACGAAACCGGGTCCAGTCCACAATTCCTCTCCCCGTGATTTTTGTCGCTCCCGGCACTCTTGACAGCTTGCCGATTTCTGCGCTATTATTTAGCCAGGAAAGGAAATACAAGCAACATGATGCTGATCATGGATTCGTGCGCTTTCTTGCTGGTGCAGATCAGTCAAGCGCAACGGCAATTCGTGGCCGAGACTCTCGATGGGCTGGGACTGCATCCGGGGCAAGAGCTCATCTTGCTCTTGCTCGCCGAAGAAGACGGCCAAACCCAGATGCAACTCGCCCAGCGTCGTGGGGTGGAACCGCCCACCATCACCAAGATGATGCAACGGATGGCCGAGCAAGGCATGATCACGCGTCAGAGCGATGATGAGGATGGACGCGTCATGCGTGTATATCTCAGTGAAGCTGGTCGTGCGCTCATCCCCGCAATCCAGGCATTGTGGCACGCGGTCGAGGAACGGCTGTTACAGCGTATCTCAGAGCCGGAACGGTTGCTGTTGCGTCGCTTGTTGCAGCAGATGCACACGAACCAAGAAGGTATGAGTGATGCCCCCTGATCTGGCATTTTCCTCGCCCATGTATTTAGTCGGCTAAGTATATGGACGGGGATGAAAATTCCCGCAGTCTCATGGGTATGTTGGCTCAGTCCACATGCCTCATGAAAGGATGACTAGTATGTTGCTCATCACCGGTGCGACGGGGCAAATTGGTACAGCCCTGATGCGCGAACTGGCGAGCCGTAGTGTGCCGTTTCGCGCCTTGCTGCGCACCAATGCCAAGACAACAAGCATTCGTGCATTTGGCGGTGAAGTGGCCTTGGGCGATTTCGCTCAGCCTGTGTCGCTCCGTGCGGCATTGCAAGGAATCGAGCGTGTCTTTTTGCTTTCCCCCCTCTTGCCGGATAAGGTCCGCCTAGAGAGCAACCTCATCGCTGCTGCCAAACAGACGGGGGTGCAGACCATCGTCAAGCTTTCGGCGGCAGGGGCCGCCGAGCACTCCTCAGCACTCTTGTTGAAGCAGCATGGTCAGGTGGAACGCTTCATCGAAGCTTCTGGCTTTGTGTTTACGCATGTGCGCCCAGCACCGTTCATGCAAAATCTCGCGTATTCTGCGGGGGGCATCGCCAGGCAAGGGACGATATCGCTGCCCGCGGGTGTGGCACAAACGGCTTTTGTGGATGTCCGCGATATCGCAGCGGTCGTGGCGACGGTATTGACATAACCAGGCCACGAAGGACGCAGTTATGATGTCACTGGTCCCGATGCCCTCGGTTACGCCGAGATCGCCACCAAACTGACCCAATACCTCGGCAAGCCGATCACCTATCACGCCATCTCTGATGCCCAGGCTACCAAGAATATGCTCGCATCTGGCATGCCTCCGTTTCTAGCGCATGGGATGGTGACGCTCAATCATGCCTATCGAGCGGGTGTGGCGGCAGTACCTGGCTGCACAGTTGAAACGGTGACCGAGCAGGCCTCACGTACCATCGACGCCTATCTGCACGAGCACCTTGCGCTCTTTCAGGCATAGCAGATGGTGCGCTATCTACAGCACGTCGCCACAACTCACAAGGGGAATGGATGAATGGATGAAACGACCCCGGCATTGTTAGAAGAAGGGTGGGGAACGCAGCGTCTCGCGGCTTTTAGCGATGGTGTCTATGGCATCGCCGCGACCTTACTCGTGCTGAATCTGCGCCTGCCCGAAGTTGCGGCAGGCGGACTCGCTCAGGCACTAGCAACGCAATGGCACGATGTCGTTGCCTATGCGCTCAGTTTCCTGATCATCGGGATCTACTGGTCAGGGCATCATGCCCTCTTTACCTACATCCACCGTGTTGATATCCTCAGCATTTTCTTGAACATCCTGTTGCTGATGGTGACGGCATTGGTGCCATTTCCGACAGCGGTGCTGGGGCGCTATCTGGATGTGCCACAGGACGGGCGCACCGCTGTGATCGTTTATAGCGGCATTTTGGTGCTGGGTGCATTGGCGTTCAACCTGATTTGGTGGTATGCACTTGCGCAGGGATTGGTCGATCCGGGGCTGTCGCGCTCCCTGCGCCGGCGCATCACCTGGCAATATGCCAGTGGCCCAGTGGCCTATCTGGCCGCCCTCGGCCTTGCGTGGTGGAATGTGGCCGCTAGCTTTGCGGTGATCGTCTTGGTCACGCTATCCTTTGTGTTTCCCGCCCTCACCCAGTTCCTGCGTCGCCCCATACGCCGAAAGTTGCCAGCAACATAGGCAGCGGTTGAAGGCTTTGCGTCACTGAAACCCCGAAAGAGTGGATCGATGTGATCCAGCGCCAGGCCAGTCATGGGCGCGCTATTTCTTGTTGGGCACAAAGTGGCACGCAGCCGACGAATGGTTGCGCTTCGCAACCTTAACAATGCGTTTTCGTGAATTGATGCGAACAACGTTGAACATCACTCTAGGAGTTTACGATGTCTACTTCGCCTGCCAGCACACGTCAGCCCATCGGTGCGATCCTCCGTAACGGGTTCCTCACTATCGTGATCGGGGATTTGGCAACCAGCGTCTTACGATTCCTGGCCGTTGGCCTTTTGGGAGCCAATGGGAGCTATCCGGCTCTCCTACTCGGTGCCATTCTCTTCAGCACCACTGTGGCACTCGGTGCCGCCACACTGGTGCGGGTGTTGTTGGAACGATGGACTACACGCGCTGGGCTAAATTTCCGCCGGATTGCCATCGGTGCCTATGTCCTCTCACTGGGCGGACCGGCGAGTATCGCGCTGGGGAATCCTCAATTTGGTCCCGCTTCGCCAGCCATTGTCCTCACTATCGTGCTGATGCATACCGCCGCGGCTATCACGGCTTTCTTGTTGCTCGGGCGCGGTAGTACGGACGGCAAGGCGTAATCGCCCTTGGAAGTGGCAAAGTCACGGCGAGAGGAATTGCGCAACCGAGTAGGGCTGTTGGGGATGCTAGCACTTTTGCACGCTACCATTGTTCCAGGCGTACAGTAAGCGATGTTACGAACTCTGCATTCCGCGATTCCTACTTCATCACCGCCGATTTTGCCACTCTCCAAATTGCTTGGCCTCCGCGTAGTTCGTATCGGTGAGATGTTCTGACGGCAGGAGATCTATTTCTTGCAACGCGCCGTGGATCAAGGAGGTGACATCGCTATCGCCGTTCCCGGCTCGGCTGGTCTCGACATGGGTAATCAAACACGACTGATCCCCATCACAACTTTCTGTCAGGTGGACTTTGTACCCGACCCACTACGTCGTCCGTATGCGGACGTAGATCGCC
>JACDGC010000132.1 GCA_013815535.1 Ktedonobacterales bacterium | reverse complement strand
CCGCACCTATAACCTGATGGGGCCGCACACGTGGGATGCCAATGGCGCGCCCCCCTTCCTCACGCCGAATCCGGGACTCAACTCAGGCTATATGATTGCCCAATATGTCGCGGCGGCGCTCACCAACGAGATCAACACTCTGGCGCACCCCGCCAGCACCGGATCGATCCCCACCTCGGCGGGTATGGAAGATTTCGTCAGCATGGGCGTGACCTCTGGCCACCAACTGCGGCGTGCCATCGACATGACCACTCAGGTCGTCAGCATCGAATTGATGTGCGCTGCCCAAGGCATCGACTTCCGTGCGCCGCTGCTGCCTGGCCCTGGCGCTCAGCTTGCCCACGCTGCGGTGCGTTCCGTCGTTCCGCATCTGGAGGCCGACCGTCCACCCCAGCCAGACATCGAGCGGCTGACGGCTGCCGTCCACGCTGGCCTGTTGGACCGCGCGCTGGGCACATGGGAAGCCCCACCCGCGAAGGCGAAGCGCCGTTCAGCGAGTGGGGCTAAGTAGCGGGGGCTGGCCCCCTCAGTCGATGCGACAGGTCGAAAGGCCACGCTTTTCCAGATATTGCTGGTGATAGTCCTCAGCCTTGTAGAAGGTTTCGGCGGGCACGATCTGCGTCACGATCGGTTTGCGAAACTTGCCGGACTCCTGCAAGGCGGCCTTCGAGGCGATGGCGGCGGCTTCCTGCGCTGGGGTGTGAAAGAAGATGACGGTGCGATATTGGTCGCCGACGTCTGGCCCCTGGCGGTTCAACTGTGTGGGGTCGTGGTTTTCCCAAAAGACGTTGAGCAATTGCTCATAGCTGACGCGCTCGGGGTCGTAGTCAACCTGCACCACTTCGGCGTGCCCGGTGGTGTGGCTGCACACATCTTGATAGGTGGGGCTGGCGGTGTGGCCACCTTCATAGCCGACCTGGGTGGCTTTCACGCCGGGAATCTGGCGAAAGTCGGCTTCGACCCCCCAGAAACAGCCCGCGCCGAAGGTTGCCTGTTCGATTGCCATGGGAATGAGTTCTCCTTATTGACTGGAACACCATAGTATCTTTATTTTACCACAAGAACGGGCCGTGGTTCCACGCCAAACCGTTCCGCGATGATATACAATACGATCAGTGACGCTCACCAAATGTTTCCACCATTCGCTCTGATGAAGCGGCGCAACGACGCGCCCGAGCGGCAGATAGAGGAGATGTGCTATCCCATGGCAACCATCATGAGTTCCCTAACGACCGAGTTCGTCAACACCCCTTTCCTGGATTATAGTGATCCGTCCATCAAACAGCAGCAGCAATCCGCCATCGATGCGGTGCGGGCCAAACTGGGGCGGACCTATCCGCTCATCATCGGCGGCGCGGCGGTCACGAGCGATCAAACTTTCACTTCCATCAACCCCGCCCGCCCAGACGAGGTCGTGGGCATCTTCCCCAAAGCGACGACCGAGCAGGCTCTGGCAGCGATTGCCGCCGCTGAAACGGCCTTCAAGACCTGGCAATATGTCAGCCCCGACCGCCGCGCTGAATATCTGCTGGCTGCCGCGCAGAAGCTGACCGAGCGCCGCATGGAGTTCAATGCCTGGCTGATATTCGAGACGGGCAAATCCTGGGTGGAGGCCGATGTAGAGGTCGCGGAGGGCATCGACTTCCTCAACTTTTACGCGCGCGAAATGCACCGCCTGGCCCAACCGCAACCACTGACGCGCTTGCCCGGCGAGGAAAATGATCTCAAATATATCCCCCTGGGCGTGGGCGTGGTCATCCCCCCATGGAACTTCCCCCTGGCGATCATGGGGGGGATGACGACCGCCAGCATCGTCGCGGGCAACACCGTCGTCCTCAAGCCTGCCAGCACGGCGGCGACCATCGCGGCGAACTTCGTCAATTTGTTGGGCGAGGTCGGCGTGCCTGCGGGTGTGATCAATTTCCTGCCGGGTCCGGGGGGCACCATCGGTGATGCGTTGGTGGCGGATGCCCGCACCCGTTTCATCGCCTTCACTGGCTCGCGCGATGTGGGGCTGCATATCAATCAGTTGGCGGCCACCCCGCAACCAGGGCAAATCTGGATCAAGCGCACCGTCCTTGAAATGGGCGGCAAAGACGCGGTGGTCGTGGATGAGACGGCGGATCTGGATGCGGCGGCGGCGGGCATCGTCGCCTCGGCCTTTGGCTATCAGGGGCAAAAATGCTCGGCAGGCTCACGCGCCATCATCGTCAGCGCGGTCTATGACCAGATCTTGCCGAAGATTGTCGAGCGCGCCAAGGTGCTCGCCATTGGCGACCCTGATGCGCCCACCACCAACATCGGCCCGGTCATCGATGCGAATGCTTTCAAGAAGATCCGCGAATACATCGAGATTGGCCGCGACGAGGGCCAGATGGAACTGGGCGGCGGCGACGTGGACCGCCAGGGCTACTACATCCCCCCCACCATCATCAGTGGTGTCGCTCCCACGGCCCGCATCGCGCAAGAAGAGATCTTTGGCCCCGTGCTGGCCGTCATCAAAGCCCAAGATTTCGATGATGCGCTCGCCATCGCCAACGGCACCGAGTATGGCCTGACGGGTTCGCTTTATACAAAGGACCGCACGCGGATGGAGCGGGCCGCGCGCGAGTTTCATGTGGGCAACCTCTATTTCAATCGCAAATCGACGGGGGCAATGGTTGGCGCGCATCCCTTTGGCGGCTTCAACATGTCTGGCACGGACTCGAAGGCGGGCGGGCGCGATTATCTGCTCCTCTTCACCCAGGCGAAAGTCGTCACGGAGAAAGTGTCATAATGCGCATCGGCATTGGCTATGATGTGCACGCCTTCACCGCTGGGCGGCCATTGGTGCTCGGCGGTGTGCACATTCCTTATGCGCAAGGGTTGGCGGGCCACAGCGACGCCGACGCCGTCATTCATGCCGTGGTGGATGCGCTGCTGGGCGCGGCGGCGTTGGGTGACATCGGCCAGCACTTTCCCAGCCACGATCCGCGTTGGGCCGATGCGCCCAGTGCCACGTTTTTGGGCTATACCCGCGATCTGCTCAGCGAGCATGGCTGGCGTGTTGGCAATGTGGATGTCACCATTGTGGCTGAACGCCCCAAGATGTCGGCCTACATCCCGACCATGAAGGAAACCCTCGCGGAAGCGTTGGGGGTGCCCTTGCACGAAATCAGCATCAAAGCGACCACGACCGACCGCCTGGGCTTCACCGGGCGCGGCGAAGGCATCGCCGCGATGGCGGTGGCCTTGATCGACCGCAAGTTGCCCTAGCCATCTCGCAGAGCGACCGATCGCCTGCATCGGCGCTGTGGGGCTGCTTTCTCGTGAGGTAGCCCCACCCGCGTTAGCTGCTCGTTGTGCGCGTGGTCGCTGATGAAGCGGATGGTCTGGCATCCTGAACGCTCACTAGATTGACGGCAAGGCCCTCAGCAACGCTCGCGGAGGGCCACATCCAGCTCGCGCAGCAGCTCTCCCACGCGCCCACCCCCATGGGGTGCCGCAGGGTAGCGGCGGAGCACATCAACGACGCTTGGCGTTGCGCGCTGGCAAGCTTGCTCAATGTGAGCAGTACCGACCGAGCGATCATCGCCCTCCACACATTTGGCTGCGTGGGCCGCCGCCCCCAGAATATGCTTCACCTGGTGCGCGTTGGCCAGGGGATGCAAGTACGCAGCGGATGCCGCGCACATCGCGGCCCGCGCCGCATCGCTTGCGGCGGCAGTGCTGGCATCATGAGCCGCCTTGAGGGCTGCCCACGCGGTGTCGCGGAGTGTCTTCCCACGATTGCCGCCGCGCGCGAATGCCCAGGCAGCGTTGATGGCGTCGCGTGGGCGGGAGTCTGTCGGGTGGACCATTTCGAAGATCTCCAGCACCTCTTGCGCGCACTCAGCGGCATAACGCGTGACCTCGCGGAGCTCCTGCATGCTCAAAACGATCTCGCTGGTTTC
Organism: Ktedonobacterales bacterium; assembly: GCA_013815535.1. Lineage (GTDB taxonomy): Bacteria > Chloroflexota > Ktedonobacteria > Ktedonobacterales > JACDGC01 > JACDGC01. Next base: position 4,392 of record JACDGC010000132.1, on the reverse strand, counting down.
GTTCATCATGGTCACTCTCCTTCCTGACGCACTGGGGATTGCCACTGAAATAGGCTCACCCGTCCTTCACATTGGCTATGGTACCCCATCATCGCCGCTCGTGCCACTCTCGGCAAGTGCGTCCCCTTGACAATTCTCATAGAAGATTTTATACTGTGAAAGTAGTTTACCGTGTAAACTGGTTTCAAGATAAGGAGGACCTTGATGATACCCACCGATGCGCCATCCCTCGGAGATGTTCAAGCCCTCACCCAAGAATATGCGCAATATGGTGCATATCGTGGTGGGCTCGGCAACGTTCTTGGCGGTGTGGTGGTCATCCTGGTCTATTTCCTCATCTATGGCAACGTTTCTACGTCAATATTGCTCCCCATCGCCATCGGGTCGACGGCGCTCTGGTTGGTCGGCAAAGAAGGCATTCGCCGCACGATGTATCGCTCGTTTGGTACCGTTCGTGAGCGATGGCCAGTGGTGTTGCGGAGTTTGCACATCATCAACGTCACGTTGTTGACCCTTTTGGGTGTCTGGGTGTGGTGGTCGTTCATCAACGACGGCGGCCATTTTGCGCAGCATTGGCTCCTTTTGTTGGGCGTCACGGCCTTGCCAGTGGTCGCCTGGCTTTTCATGCGCACCCTCCAAGAACTGCTCATTGGCAGTTATCTGTTCCTGACCTGCGCGCTTGCCAGCGCCGGGATTGCCTACATCATGTCTGTTGTGGTGTTCATTCCAGTGTTGGGGAGCGTGGCCATTGTTCTGGGCATCATCGAGCATCGCCAATATGGCAAACTCGCGCAGCGGCTACGAGGTGTGTAACCGCGATGGACGAAGCTGACGAGCCCACTGCCACGTCCGAGGAAACCGACGAGCAGAACACCCTGGCGCTGCATCTGGCTGATGTGGAGATCGATCGGTTGGTTCACGAGCCAGCGCGCTTGCTGATTCTCGCCGTGCTGAATGTCGCTGCCGAGGTCGATTTCAAATTCCTCGAAGCCGCGACGAAATTATCCAAAGGCAATCTCAGCCGCCAAACGAGCAAACTCGAAGAAGGAGGCTATATCGCCATTCACAAATATTTCAAAGGAAAAATCCCCGCGACCCAATATCGCATCACCGCCGCTGGGCGTGCCGCCTTCGTCCACTATTGGCAGCAGATGAATGCCCTGCAACATCCAACGGAGCGTCCCCCGTCGCAACTTTGATGGTGCATGTCGACGCTCCCCCAGCCGCCTGTCGTTCCTTGACTGGGCTTGATTGTCGCACATGTTCAGCGGTCATGAAAAGGAAATCAACATGCAAACAACAACCCGCAATGCCCCCGTCTTCGCGGCGTGGGTGAGTGCCATCTGTGGCGTCCTTGGGGCATTGATCCTTCCATTCGTTCTCTTTCTGAGCATTATGGAACCCTCCAACGAGTATGGCGAACCCCTGCATACGATCACGCATGATGGGCCGGTGGTGTTTTTTCCTGGCGGCTTGCTGTTGGGAATCGTGGCACTGGTGTTGGGCATTCGCCTGCTGACACACCAGCCGCAAACCCGCGTTACGAATGCCTTAGCCCGGATTGGCTTGATCGCTGGCAGCATCGCCATATTTTTAATGGTGATGCCAACCATCGGCATTGTGGTCACCGTCTTCAAAAGGTAAGTAACCCCCACCCATGACGGTGTTCGCGTCTTGCGGGATGCGCCACCCCACCAGCCACGCCGCTACATCAGGCGTGGCTGGTGGGGTGGGATCTCTCGGGTGCGTGCTAGGGCGTCAAACGGTGCAGGTCGCGCGGAAAGGTCGTGGCGAGTTTGATGCTGGACACGCCCGTGAGTTGCATCACCAGCCGCTCCAGCCCGATGGCGAAGCCGCCGTGGGAGGGCATGCCATAGCGAAACGTTTCGAGATAGGGAGCGAAGGGTTCGATGGCCAAGCCCGCGTGCTCCAACGCCGCCAGGTAATCGCCATAGCGGTGCAGCCGTTGTCCCCCGGTCACCAATTCAACACCGCGAAACAGCAGGTCAAACGAGTTGGAAAACGCGGGACGTGCTGGGTCGGGGTGCGTATAGAACGGACGCTTACGCATCGGGTAGCCAGTGACGAAGAGGAAATCGCTGCCAAAGGTGCGCTGCGCCCAGGCTCCCAGCCACCGCTCGTCCGCTGGGGCGAGGTCGGGTTCGCTCCGCACATCTTGTCCTGTTTCACGCCAGATCAGCGTTTGTGCCTCAGCGAAATGGATGCTGGGGATCTCTGTCGGTACCGCGGGCAGGGCGAGCTCCAACACCGCAAGGTCGGCGGCATAACTCCTCTGTAAGGTGGCCATGATGCCGTGCAACACCGCGCGCAGCACCGCCATCACGGTGTGGTGGTCTTCGATGAAGCCCATTTCCACATCCAGGCTGACGTATTCGTTGATGTGGCGCGTCGTGTCGTGCGGCTCGGCGCGGAAAACGGGGCCAACCTCGAAGACGCGTTCGAAGATGCCGACCATCATCTGCTTATAAAATTGGGGGCTTTGCGCCAGATAGGCCGTTCGCCCGAAATAATCCAGCGCGAAGACGTTGGCTCCGCCCTCGGTTGCCGCCGCCACGATCTTCGGCGTTTGCACTTCGGTGAAGTCACGTTCCCGCAAGCTGGCGCGAAAGCCCTCCATGATGCCCGCGCTCAGCCGCAGCGTGGCGCGGCGACTCACGTGCCGATTGGCGATCATCGCGTGGTCGAGGATGGTGTTTTGCCCCGCTGTGATGGTGCGTTTGCCCAGCGGAATCGGCGCGGCCTCGCTGATCGGCACGCAGACCTCGATGGCGATGTGGTGCAGTTCGCAGCCATTGGGGGCTGCGGCATTCGCCTGCACCGTTCCCGTCACGCGAATGAGGCTTTCGGGGAGGGCATTGGCCGCCGTGAGCGGTTGCAGACTGTCCTCGGTTTCGATCACGGCCTGTGCTGTGCCCCAGCCATCACGGAGCACAAGGAAGGTGATGCCGCCCATGCGGCGCAGACTTTGCAGCCAGCCTGCCAGGCTGACTTGCTCGCCCACATGCGCGGGCAGGTCGGTGGTAAAGATGCGTGTCACGTTGCCATCTCCTGGTCACGATAGACGCCGACCCATCCGATGTGGACGAGGGTCGGCGCAAAGACCAGGTCGTGGTGCCACCACATTTTCTCTGCGGGCGCAGAGCTTGTGAGTGATGCGTCAGGGGTGACGCACACACCCCTCGCGGTAGCGGGCGAACCGTGCAGCGCCTCTGGGCAAGGTGTCTGAATCACCGGGGCATCACGATGGTTGCAGCCTGGCCATCGCTCTCTGGTGGATGCCTGTTCCGGTTGGCTCGTCCTCGCCGCGCCGCCAACATATTTCATTGTCTTTTCAGTATAGCACAATGCCACACTGCCATTGGTGCAGCCTTCATCATGTCGATCCGCTGTTCACGACGTGTCGCAGGTGCCCACGCTGTGGCAGTCTGGATTGTCATCTGCGAATCAACAAGCGCCTGCCAGAAAGTACCAAGGGCTGCTCACATTACGGGGAGGGGCGCATCTGAAAGGTGTTCACCCATGCGGTACCCATGGGCGAACGAAAGGAACGATGGATGTTTTGGCGCAGTCTCTTGCGGTGCTACATGAGCATAGGTCGGGGCTTCGCATCAGATGCGGTGTCGCAGCTGGGCGCTGACCTGCCGTTGAGCGACAGCGAGCGTGAAGCGTTTGCCGCCTTGGTGACGCTGCATACCCCCGCCATGGTGCGGGTGGCCGCATCGCTCGTCGGTGTGGCTGACGCTGAGGATGCCGCGCAAGAAGCCATTTTGCGGGCCTGGAAAGCCTGGGCACACTTGCGTGACCAGAATGCCGTGCGGGCGTGGTTGTTGCGCATCACCGTCAACGTCTGTCAGCAATGGCTCCGTGGTGAGATGGGCAAGCGCCAACGCCTGACTATGCCGCTGCTCGATGGAAGCGCCGAATGGTTGCTCGCGCTCGATGGTGATCCTGGCGACAGCGACCACGCTGCCGTGCTGGATCTGCGCCGTGCCCTAGCCCAGCTCAAGCCCGCGCTGTATGACGCCATCGTGCTCCGCTATTATGGCGGCATGGATGTCGTGGAGATCAGCACGGCGTTGGGCATTCCCGTGCGAACGGTGCGCAAGCGCCTGTTGCGTGCCTATGACCAACTGCGCCAGCATCTTGCTGCCGTGCCGGAAGCCGAGGAGGAAGATTTTCATGTCTGACACAGTGCCCCCCCCATCATCAGAAGAGCTTCCACCTGCGTTCGTGCCACTCCATCAGCGCTTGCTGGCCGATAGTCAGGCCTGGGCTCGTCATCTGCCTCCGGCGGATGGGCTGAACCATTACGCTCAGCAATTGGAACGCGCCAGCGCGCTAGCACCTTTGGCCCGCCATCCATCCTTCCTT
>JACDGC010000131.1 GCA_013815535.1 Ktedonobacterales bacterium | reverse complement strand
GAAAGGGATGTGCCAACCATGAGTTCCAGCACGATCACCACCAAAGACGGCGTCAGCATCTTCTACAAAGACTGGGGCAGCGGGCAGCCCGTCGTCTTTAGCCACGGCTGGCCGCTCAGTGCCGATGACTGGGACGAGCAGATGTACCGCACCGCCAGCCAGGGCTATCGCGTCATCGCGCACGACCGCCGGGGGCATGGGCGCTCCAGCCAGACCTGGGGAGGCAACGACCTGACAACGGTCGCCGCCGATCTCGCGCAATTGGTCGAGCAACTGGACTTGCACGATGTCATTCTGGTGGGGCATTCCACTGGCGGGTGTGAGGTGACACGCTACCTGGCCCAGCATGGGCAGGTTCGTGTCACGAAAATCGTCACCATCGATGCCCCTTCGCCGCTGATGCTGCAAACCCCCAGCAACCCCAAAGGCCAGCCCAAAGCCAATTTCGATCAGGTGCGCGCTGGGCTGACGCAGGATCGCTCACAGTTCTATCAAGGTCTCAGCATCCCCTTTTATGGCGCGAACCGTCCGGGGTCGCAGGTATCGCAAGGGGTCCGCGACGCCTTCTGGCGCTTATCGATGCAGTGCGGCTTCGCGGCGGCGTATGACGGCGTCGCGATGTGGTCCGAGACGGATCTGACCGAGGACCTGAAGCGCATCGACCAAATGGGCGTGCCGATGCTCATCATCCATGGCGAAGATGACCAGATCGTCCCCCTGGCCGACACCGCCGAGCTGGCAGTGAAGCTCGTCAAACATGCCACCTTAAAGATTTATCCCGGCGCGCCGCATGGGCTGCCGAAAACGCACGCGGAGCAACTCAACACTGATCTGGCCGCCTTTCTGAAAAGCTGAGCCACCGGCATTCACCGACATCGATGTTGTCGCAGTGTGGCGTGTCACTGGTACGCCAAGGGAAGGCAGACACACCACACTGCGCTGAGGAACAGATTCGCGCCGCACAAAGGAGACCAAACCATGTCTACCAATCCCACGCCCAACGCCCCGCTGCCCGGTGATGATCTGGCCAGCAAACTCCAACGCACGGTCCTTCAGCAGCGCCCCTCCTCCATTCCCGGACGCGAGATCGTGCAGGTCCGCACCATCATTCCGGTGGGGGTCGCCTCTGGCTGGCACATGCATCCAGGGGAAGAGGTCGGCTACATCCTGGCGGGCACGGTCGAGATGCAGATCGAGGGGCAACCGACCCTGACACTGCACACGGGCGACCCCTTCCTCATTCCGCCGCGCACGCCGCACAATGCGCTGGACCTTGGCCCCGAAACGGGCCAGATGCTCTCGGTCTATCTCGTTGAGGTCGGTCAGCCGCTCGCCACAGTGCTCAAATAACCGTCGGCAATTGTCTCGTGCCACGCAGCGGACACACCGCAAATGACGAACCCGATGCCCTGACTGGAACCGCTAGGCTGTGCCCGCTCCACGTTGCTCGACACAGGGCACTTCGCCCTGGAAGAAGAGCGCGCGTCATTGCAGCGCAAAGCCGCCACTTCCTCAAGGCGCATCTGACCGAAAGCCCCGGCAATGACCAGCGTGCGTCGCCAAGCGCAAGAGAGGAAAACGATGCAGAAGCAAGGAACACTTATTGGGCGGGTGCTCAGCGTGCAAGTCGGGCTGCCACGCACCGTCCCCTGGCAGGGGCGCCATGCCACAACAGCGATCTTCAAGGAGCCCGTAGCTGGGGCGGTCGCCGTGGGCCACCTCAATCTGGCAGGGGATGCCCAGGCCGACCTCAGCGTGCATGGGGGGCCTGACAAGGCCATCTATTGTTACCCAACCGAGCATTACCCCTTCTGGCACGAGCAATTGCCGGAAGTCACCTTCCCCCCAGGCGCGTTCGGTGAAAACCTGACCACCGAGGGGGTGCAGGAAGACACGGTGGCAATTGGGGATCGCTGGCGCATCGGCACCGCCGTGGTGGAGGTGACGCAGCCCCGCTTGCCCTGCTTCAAACTCGCGGTGCGCTTCGGGCGGCGCGATATGCTCCGGCGGTTCCTGGCGAGTGGCCGCACAGGCCTGTATCTGCGGGTGGTGCAAGAGGGCCAGATTGCTGCGGGGGATGCCATCGAACACTTGGCCTGTGGTGTCCCCCGCCTGACAGTGGCGGGGCTGACGCGCCTGATCCTCGCGCCGCACCTAGACCACGAGACGCTCCAACGGGCGTTGGCCGTGGCAGCGTTGCCGCAGGTCTGGCGTGCCTATTTCACCGAGTTGCTGCGCCACGCCACCGCCTGACCATCGAGGGGGTGGGATGAACTACGCAACTGGTTCACTCTTACCCCCTTCGCTCTCATCACATGCTAACCAAGAAGGTTTGCAGGTCATTTGCGCTGTTTCCCTGATGTTGCCTCTTCCCTCTGATCTTCTTCTGAGGCAAGAACCCCATCATCTCGTTTCATCATGCCTCTCGACATCTTTGTTCACTCTTGCTGTCTGCTCGGTGTGCATCTCGTGGGATGCTCCATGAATCGATGTCACTGCGACAGGATTTACGCGCACGGAATGGTCAAACATCCAGGAAAACCCTAAGATTTGACAAGGTGACCGGAAGCACACTCATATTTTGCTATTGGCTAAGTTACTGATTCCCTGCTCGATATTCGTCACGTAGTTTTGATTATGTATCCCATTGGCATCGAGATCAGCAATCCCTTCATTATATGCGGATATCGTAATATCAAGCAGCGTGTGATCTCCTGAGGTCGCGCTGAACGGGCAGGACCAGGGATTGGCAAGCGTCGAGGGGAGATCGCTATACCAACGCCGCGTTTTGAACACTGATGCACACAGACTAGTCGGTGGGGTGGCAGTGGAGCTTGGCGTAACCGTCAAGAGGCTGGTAGAAGGCACTGTGCTGCCTGCACTCAGCGAATCAGGGTAGGAACGTCCAGCTTGTGCATAAAAATATGCGGCGGTTCCCGGCGCGGGTGCCGCCAAAGTTCCGCCTTGCGAGCCAGCGTAACTATAGAAGCAGGCTATCCAGGCCATGAGTTTCGCCGCCAGATGGGCGTTACCAGAATAGCTAAAAATAGCGTAGTTCGTTGCTGCAATGCCGCATGTTGGCTGCGCCAGCGCGTTCAAATCCCACCAATAGTTCCATTTGATTTGTCCCAGACCGACATCATTGGAACAAGAAATGATTTTTTCGCGCCAACCTGACTCATCACGTGTCTGAGAGAGCAAGAGGCGGTAGGGGATATGATAATCCGCCCCTGCCTGCTTCAGATCGGCGATGATCTGAGCCTGCGTTTCGGTCTCCGCGCCGAGCGAATATGGGCATTGTGCGCAGCCCGGTGTCGGCGTCGCCTCGTTGGTACAAAAGACCGGCCAAGGTGGTGTGGGTATCAGTGTTGGCATGATCGTCGGTTCTGGTGTCCCCAATGATATGGGGGCATGAGTAGGGGTGGGCAGCAAATAGGGATTCCCACTGCTTGCAATGATGGAGGTCGGTCCCAGCGTGCTTGCGCCACTTCCCCCGCTCGGCAAGGCCGTAGCAATTCTTCCGCTCACGAACAAGGTCACCAGAGGGAGGGAGACGGCTATCATCACTATGACTACTCCCATAATGTGCCGCCTGCGACGCGTTGGCACATCGCGTCGCGGTGCACCTGTGTGAGGCTTGCTTTCCCCGCTTGGTGGCAACCAGAGTATGTGGGGGAGTGATTGGATTGGTGGAGGATCTTCGGGTGGGTTGCCCTTGCTGCGGACCTCTTTCATGATTTCTTGGATGAATTCCTTTCGAGAAAGGATGATTCGATGAAGAAAACGGTGGCTGTCAAGTGTCGTCGAAAAGGCAGGAGAACGAAAAAGCGCTACAACCGGTTTTTTCGTGACCGCTTTTGTCATGCGAACTGATTTGACCTATTTTCGCTGTCACTCCGAGGTCACACATAGGGTACACCTGCGGCACACTGTTTTGCAAGTCCACGAGAGGAACCCGTACCATGAGAACAGTTGATGAATCAACTGAACGCTCGACACAAAAGCGCGGTGTCAATCCGAAAACGGTTAAGGGGCGGGAGGCGTGACGGGCACTTAAGCCGGATCGTCTCGGGTATGAGAGATGTAACATCTGGCAAGGCAGCGCGAACGAGGCAATGATGGTTCAGGGCAGTAGGGTGGGTGGGTACATCAACCAAGCACGGATATGGTTCACACAGGCGTTTCGCGAAATCGAGGCGGATCGGTTGCAGCGCATCGCGTTGCTCGCATTAGCAATTGTGCTGCAAGGCGCGCTGGATCTGCCGCGTGACGCGCTGCGGGCAGCGGTTGGCCCCAAGATCGGGCTGCTGACGATGAGCGTGCAGTTGGCCAGCCTGGCGCTGGCCGCCTATGCCATCATCGCGCCGCGCTTGCTCCGGCCTCGCCCAACGACCCCGTTGCTGGCGACCATCGCGCTGGTGCTGGCCTGTGCCGCTGGGATCATCGGCGTGCGCCAAGTCGGGCTGATGGTCGTCAGCAGTTTTACCCACACCACGTATGTCAATGATGGCACCACCCTGGACCACGATGCCGCGCTGGAGCTGCTGCACGGCCACGATCCCTATCAGCAGGTGACGCTCAATGGCGCGGTCGCGGCATTGGGGCAATCGACCCAATATGCGACGCCTCTACGGCGCGGCAGTTTTGCCGACCGATCGTGGCTCGATTACCCCACGGCGACGGAGATCAGTGCCGTCCTCGCGGCAGCGACCGATCCCAGTCGCGCACCACCAGAGGTGGAGTCGCGCGTCAGCTATCCAGCCTTGGCGTTTCTGGCCTTGGTGCCGTTCGTCGCGGTAGGGCTGCCGAGCGTCATCCTCTTTTCGGTGCTGTGCCTGGGATTGCTCGCGTGGCTGGCCCTGCGCGCGGTGGAACCAGCGCTGCGACCTTGGGTAGGGTTGCTCATCCTCAGCGATACGCCGTTGCTCAATAGCGCGTTGACGGGCGCGCTGGATGTGGCGGCAGTGCTGTTGCTGTTGCTCGCGTGGGTGCGCTGGCGCGACGGCGTGTGGTCAGCCGTCTTCCTGGGGCTGGCCATCGCCACCAAGCAGCAGCCGTGGTTCTTCGTGCCATTCTATGCGATCTTCATCGCGCAGCGGACTGGCTGGCGTGACGCACTGACGCGGCTGGTCGGCGCGGCGGGACTATTCTTCGCCATCAATGCCCCGTTTATCTTGCATGATGGCCATGCGTGGTTGGCAAGCGTGCTGGCCCCAGTCACCGATCCGATGTTTCCACGCGGCCAGGGCATCGTCCAATTGGCCTTGGCAGGCGTGCTGCCGCTGTGGCCACAGCGCGTCTACACCACCCTTGAAGTGCTGGCCCTGGTGGCGGCAATTGGCTGGTATTGGTGGCGGGGCGCGCGGCGTCACCCTGCGCTGGTCTTCCTGTTGGCGTTGCTGCCGCTCTGGTTCGCGTGGCGCAGCCTCCCCTCCTATTTCGCCTTCAGCGCGCTGCCCATGCTGACGCTCTTCTTCGCGTGGGATTGGGAGGGGCGCGACCCACAGGCTGCGCAGAGCCGATCATTGACCTTCCAAGAGAACTTCCTGGCCGTGCGCGATGCCGTGTCATTGCGTGTGCTGCCACGGCTGCGAGATATGCGTGGCACGGCTTTCCTGACGCCCACCACCATCTGGCTCCTGTGGGGAGCGACAAGCCTGCTGTTGCTGCTTAACCTCATCATTGGACAGCATTACTGCGATCCGCAGTTTTACCAATATGCGGGCGATTTCGCGGTGGGGCGGCTGCCCTATCAGTCCGTGGACGTGGAATATCCGCCGCTGGCGATCATCATCATGCTCATTCCGGCGTTGCCGCTGCTGCCCTTCGCGGGCATCGCCCCTCGGCCAAACGGCCTTGCGCATCCCTTACAACATGACCTGGATGCAGTGCGCTATGGTGCCTATGGCATTAGTTTTGGGCTGTGTATGCTGCTGCTGAGCGGGCTGACCTTGTGGCTGGTCATGCGCGCGGCACGCCACCACGTGCCGGGGGATAGGCAGGGCGTCTGGAGTGGGCTGATCTCTGTGGGATTGATCTTTGGCTCCGGCGCGGTGCTGCAAAAGTTCGATCTGGCCGTGGGAACGCTCTGCCTGGTGGCGGTGCTGGCGCTGCTGGATGACCACGACGGCTGGGCCTGGGCGGCGCTGGTGGCAGCGGTGCTGGTGAAGGGGTTTCCCATCCTCCTCGCGCCCATCTTCCTCTTGTGGCGGATCGATATCCCGCTCCCCCTCAATCGCCAGACGGTGCGCATCGACTGGTCCGCGTTGCGGCGGGCGGCGATCGGGGGCGGCATCGCAGTGGCCGCGTTGGTTGGCCCGGTAGTAGTGAGCAGCGGGTTCGCGCCCTTGCTACATAGCGTAGCCTATCACACCGAACGTGGCATCGAGATCGAGAGCGTGCTGGCAAGCGTCGTGCTGTTGGCTGGCTGGCTGCCCCACCTGGGCGTCACCACCAGCTTCAGTTTCACTGATCTCTCTCGCAATGTCCATTCGCCGTTGGTCGGGCCATTAGATGCCCTGGGGACCCCAGTTCTGCTGGTGCTGGTGGTAGCGATTTATGTGGCATTTTGGTACAATGGGCGCGGGAAGGATGCCGCGTCGCGCCAGCCCTCCGTGTTCGTTGCCGCGTCGGCGTTGCTGCTGGCTTTCATGCTGACATTCCGCGCATTGCCGCTGCATTATCTGCTGGCGGTCGTACCATTGGCCGCGCTGGTCAGGTTGCCATCGCGGACGCAGGGGCGCTGGCTGGCGGCGTTGGTGGGGATGTGCATTTTAGGGCAAATCGTCATCTCATCGTGGCATCATCTCGTGCTGTTGGAGCCGCTGTTCGTCGTAGTGCTGATCGCGCGGAATATCTGCTGGCTGGTCGCGGAGGGCATCCTCATCGCCACCCTTGCACCGCGCACCCTATGGAAAGAGGTCACCGATGGCTGCCGCGCCGTCTTCGTCGCCCGTCGCGGGTGAGGCAACCGCGCGCGAATTCCCCGCCGCGCTGCACGCCTTGTTGCCCTGGCGGGCACGCGCCATGGGCTTCGCCGAACGCCATTTGGTCGGGATGCGGGGCATCGTCATCACGGGCGCAGCACTCAGCGCGATCTACCTGCTGCTGACACTGGCCTTCCCCATCTGGAGTTGGTGGTATCGCGTCGATGATAACCTGGGGACGATTCCATCGCACGTCAGTTGGGGCCGACCACTGGTGGCGCTAGCGGGGCCGCACGGGCTGAACATCTGGATGACCATCATCGCCGCTGCCATCATTCTGGCGCTCTTTGGCTTGCAGGCATTGGCGCTCTATGCCGCCCGGACGACCCGCGATGTGCAAGCGACGCGGCGGCTGGTGCTGGGCTTTGCCATTGCCTTCGTCGTGATCCAGGTCTTCATGCAGCCCATCACCTCGACCGATTTATATGGCTACCTGGCACGCTCCTATTTGACCTCACAATTGCATCAGAACCCGACCATCACGCTGGCGACCTTCCTGCAAGGCGGTTACCTTGTGCCGCACGCGCGCCCCCCCGCGCCCTATGGGCCGCTGTGGCTGCTGCTGTGCTGGGGCGTGGGCTTGATCGCGGGCGAAAACCTGCTGTTGGCGATGTTGGTGATGAAGGCCCTGGTGGCGGCGGCGTTGCTCGGCGCGATCTTCCTGGTCGCCCACCTGACGGATAAGCTGATGCCCGGTGGGCGCATCCAATCGCTGATCTTCTTCGCCTGGAGCCCGTTGCTGATCTTCGAAGCGGCGGGCAATGGGCATAACGACATGGTGATGCTGGTCTGTGTGCTGGCATCACTGGCGGCGTTGCAGGCACGGCGGCCCTTCTGGGCTTTCCCCTTGCTGGCCCTGGGCGTGCTGGTGAAATATTCAGTTGGCGCGCTGGTGCCGCTCTGGATCGTCATGATCTTTTTCGTCTATTGCTGGCGCTCGCCCGCCAATGCGAAGAAACTGACACTCACCTGGCCACCGACGCGTGAGCAATTCGCGCTGATGCGGCGCCGCATCGACTGGCGGCGCGTGGCGGGCATCTTCGTTGGGGGGGGAGGCTTGGCCGTCCTCATTGCGGTTGTCTGCTATGCGCCCTTCTGGGTGGGACTCAAGACCTTCACGGGGCTGGGGCAGCAACTTGGCGCGACCTATTTCAATGGGTCCATCGCGGGGATGGTCTACGCGGCGCTCGAAGTCGTCGCGCCAGGATCGAAGTCCGCGCTGGGCAGTGCCATCCGTCTGATGCTCTATCTAAGCTACGGGGGCTATTTATTCTGGCAGATACGCGGGCTGTGGCGCAAGGGGAGCGCGGCGACGGTGGGGGTGTTAGCGCAATATGCTGGCAAAGTCATCTTCGCGACGCTGGTGCTGGTGACCTTCTGGTATCAGCCGTGGTACATCAC
>JACDGC010000130.1 GCA_013815535.1 Ktedonobacterales bacterium | reverse complement strand
GTCAATGGTGGTCGCAAGGGTGGAATCATCCACTTCGCCCGGCGCGGCCTCGACGTGCTGCCACCACGTGCGGGCAAAAGCATAGGCACTAGAAAGCAGTCTCTTCGTCAAGATCGTTACCACGAAATTGGCGATCTGCCGTTCCCCTGGTCGATTCCCGGCGAAGCCCAGCACCGACCGACGATACTGTCGCACCGCCGCGAAGAGCGCCAGTTCCTCCGCGCCAAACTGCACCCCCAACGGGCGCACCGTCCGGCGCGGAAAGCGGGGCAATTCGCCAGGGATATTCAGGTCTTCTTTCAGCCGCCGCACCACACTCTGCTGAATGGCCCGTCGCGTTGAGTCAGAGATGGGTGCCTCGCGTTGAAAATGCACGGGGTCCAGCATTTCGAGCAACCCGGTGTACGTAAGCGTATACCCATTGTGAGGTGTCGCCGTCAAAAAGATGCGATGCTCGCAGCGTGGAGCCACCTGACGCAGCATCTCGGTGCGCTGGCTATCGTTGCCAAACGCCGCTGGGGCAAGGTTGTGCGCCTCATCCACAATGAGCAGCTCCCATGGCAACGCCGTCTGTGTACCCTGGCTGATGCGGTTGCTCGCCCCCTGAAATTCTTGAAGCACCGTGCCTTGGCGCAGATAATCAAAAGACGTAATGATACGCGAAAAGGCATTCCATGGATTCGTGTCGATTCCTTGTTCGCGCCGTAACTTGAAGGTACCATCCCGATCAACGATGGCAAAATCGAGATAAAACTTGGTGTGCATCTCATCGTGCCACTGTTGTTGCAGCGCCGCCGGACATAGAATCACCACGCGGCGGATGCGTCGGCGTGCGATGAGTTCGGTGAGGATCAAGCCGGCTTCCACGGTCTTGCCCAGCCCAACATCATCAGCGATCAACAGTCCCACCCGTGGCATCGCCAATGCCTTGAGGACGGGGTACAGTTGATAGTCTTCTGTCTGCACCGCCCCCTGCCAAGGCGAGATTAACCGTTGTGTTGCCGCATCATGTGCGCGCGCACTCGTTAGGTGATTGAGCGATTCCCAGCGATAGGCGTGCTGCAATGCTAGTAATCGAGCGGGTCCATCTGGCGCCCCTCGGTGAACAGTCGGCATGGTATGGCCAATATGCACCCGTGTATTGCGCTCATGTTGCCATACCACGCGATCGGTCGATGGATGATCCCATCCATCAATATATTCCACTTCCACCGCATGGAGCGTAGGCGTCCCATAGGAGACAACATCTCGCACCAGTGCTGGACGGGCACGCAGCGTCACCATTTGGCCGGGTTGGGGAATTTGCACAGGAGAGGCGTGTATGGTCATGAATCAATCCTTTCAAGCACAGATAGTATAGCAGAAGAGTAGTGTAAGCATGAGGCGTTTTGTAGATGCATTTATATATACTGTAAACCATTCCTATGCGCGATTATATGGGCTTGCGTCTTGCTGACTAGTGGGTCACCCGGCAAATAGGTTGCGGTGGCGCCTGAGCCGCCAAGTCGTCGTCGTTTGGCACGCTGCCGACGTTCGTGGCGTTTGCCGCCCCAGACAAACGGAGTGGGATGCTGATTCCAGCCGCAGGCTTTCGCTTCCAGCCAGCAGATAATCTCCTCGGGAGATTGCGGATGAGTGCCTTCCAGAGCACGGCGCTTGAGAATGCGCTGAATTGATTCGGCCATGTTCAACCAACTCCCCCCAATCGGCGTAAAGACGGGGATGACGCCATGCGCGAAGAGCCAACACATCAGGTCGGGAGTATGATGGCCGACCTGATTATCCCAAATCAGGATCAGACGCAAGGGCGGCAAAGCGGCCGAGAGCGACGGCTTGCGCGACAGGCCATGCTGCCAGTGCTCCCAGGCAGGTCGCTGCTCGGTACGCGGCGTCAGGTCAGTTGGTGCAGGCAGGGTCGCCAGAATGGTGAGGAGCTCGGCTTTGAGCCAGGTATGCAGTACGGCGTTGGTGACGCTGCGCACTCCTTTGACGCGGACCTCGCCCGTGGCAGGATGGCACAAGGTCAGCACTTTGGCGGTTCCTTGCCGCAGGTATTCATGAGGTTGGCGCGCTGGCTGCTCGATGGGACGCCACGCTGCGCCGGGATACGGACTCGTCGAGAAAGGACTGGCTTCATCCTGACACCAGACGGCTATGCCCCACGCTTCGCCCACTCGATACGCCTGCTCGATCAGTTTTTTTTCGCCTCGGTATCCGGGTCACGCACGATCACTTGTCCTTGCTGGTGCAGGCGTTCCGATGTTTCCGTCGTACACCACGTGCGGGTGTGTTCATATGACGCGCCCGCTTCGCGTAAGACGCGTTCAATCGTATCCGCACTTACCTGGGCCAATGCCGGGTGCTGACGCAGATGGCGTTGCAGCAAAGTGAGGGACCACGTCGCGGTGCCATCCGCCTCACGATCGGCGGGGGCGTTCGCACTCTGCACGATCATGGTGCGTTCCTCCGGACCGTAACGCGGCTTCCTCCCCCGCCCGGTGCCAATGTCGAGTGCGGCGATCCCCTGTTGGTTGAAGCGCAGGACGAGGCCTGTGACGCTATCCCCGCTGCGATACCCCGCCTGCCGAGCAGCGGCACTGAAGGACGCTCCCGCTGCGACGGCCAACAGGGCCTGGGCGCGTTGGCGGCGATCCACCCGTTCACTGCTCGCACGCACACATTTCTCGAACGCCTTCCGTTCCTCCGACGTGCAGGCGCGCAATAGGTCTTTCTGTTGAGCAACCATGCCGCTCTCCCCTCTGGTATTCCCCTCCCTCCCATTCTCTCATCATGGGCAACCTATTTGCCGGGTGACCCACTAGAGGAGTGAGGCAATGATAATAGGGCGATATCACTCGTTTGTTAAGTCGAACCTAATGAAGCGCTCCTCAAAGATGATCTGCAAAGTGCCGGTTAAGACGATGGAGATGCCATATGCCCAAATTACTTCGTACCCGTGCCGCTCTAGATGAAGAAGAGCACCACCTTCAAAAACTTGCGAGGAGCGATCATGCGCCAGTGGATTGGGTCTTCCATGAGTGGATGGTAATGGAAAGTTGGACGGGGCCAGCACACACGAACCATCGTAGTGGCCTTGTACTGTCATTTACAAACGGTGCGGGAGCGACTGAGGGCTTTTAATGCAAGGTCACTTCGCAAGCCCAGATGATGCAGCTCATCGAAGTTTCAATCCTCACTTTCCCTCAAGGGAAGGTGCTCTGTCTGGACATCACTCTTGGCTCACCACAGTGGCATCTTACCTTGAGGGAAGGCGAGAATTGAAACATGATCGTGAAGCGATTATTGAGGATCGCCATCGAGTTGCACCTTCCTTCATTGGAAGGCGAGGATTAAAACATCCAGCAGACGCACTACAACGAATCCGATGACCAGGTTGCGCCTTCTCATTAGGGAAGTTGAGGATTGAAACACTCAGGCTTATTGATTTCGATAAGAGGAATCGAGCTACCTTCGACTTCTTCGGCAGGCTCATCCCATTGAATGCGGCTGGGATGGTTGGGTGGCATCCATTCGCCAGGCGGCAACGGGGGATATTGGGGCATATCTTCTGGCATCGTTCCGCCTTGCCGTCCAATGGTTGTTCGGATATCTGATCCAACATCTCTGGCCTTTTCTGCGATAGCATCTATGCCTTCAATGTCACCCTTGCGAATCGCTTCAGCAGTAAGCTCACGTTGGAATAAGTTGGCAGCCAATTCAAGGCTACCCATAGTTTCAGGAAGTGCTCCTGGCAATGTGCGTCGCCGACGCAACATATCCATCTCACAGGCGACGTTATACAGCCCCCCGTAGTTCGCGTCGTTCAGTTGGGCCTGCTCTTCCGGGGTGACGACTCCATGGAACTCGACCAATTCGTGCAAATCACGGTCCGATTGGTCAAGCTGTGCTCGGTATTGTTGGCGTAGTGGACGTTCCTCGCCAACATCCATGACCATAGCGCCAACTCGTGCTAGCCAGGTTTTGAACGGCTCAGCGTTGGGTGATTTCACGGATTGAATAAGACGTAGCAAAATTTCGGCATTAGCACAGTCCGTTGGTTGCATAGCTCCACGCTTATCAGGGAGTGGAATGAGGTGTACACCCAGCGTGTACACCTCAAGCCCCTCTTCTTTGAGCAGGCGCTTTTTCATCATTGACCAATAATTCCGGGGATTTGGGGAGCCGCTTAAAGGAGCCATGGAATCGATGATGCTGTACCACCATTCGCCGCTATGCCATGTCCGGCGAATCGGGAACTGCTCAAAGAGAGCAAGGTGCCCATCGTGCTCGCGGAGTTTGCTGCCGATCTGCCCTATCTTTGCTGATTCGTTCCATCGCTTTGCTTCGTCGCTCATTGGATGGTCCTTTCATTTTCAGTTTTTAGGGAGGGATACAAAATAGGCGAGAGCATTGTGCCCCCGCCCTATCTTACGCCCCAAAGATTGCACGTTTCACTAGATCCAACGACTCTTTGTGGATCTCTGTAGCCCTACTATCCTGTGGGCTACGCCTTGTTTTTATGTTCCCTAAATTGACGAGCGTGAAAACAGCACGCTGCACCCTTGAGTAATTAGTATCCCAGATGTTGGCTAGCTCTTCCATTGTGTACCATTCTTTGTCGGGCAGTGTCATCTATAACCAACCTTTCGGTGCAAATGTGTTACCGACTTACCACAAAACCCAGCAGGTCGCAAGGCTTTTACTTAGTACTATAGTAACATCTTTCCTATTCAATAGCAATGATTCGCCAGTTTATTCATGAAAACAAATTTTGACATATTTATCCTTGACAGCAATCTGTTAAAAGGTTATAATCAGAGCATTCCCGGAGCGGTAGATATGTCCTCACATATATGGGGGTGAACCGCGAAGAAGGGGATGAGCACCTAAGAGTGGTGGACAAGTCCTCATATATATGGGGGTGAACCGCCACAACGAGATGTGATGAAAAAGCAGAAGCCGTTCCCCTCAACTTGGCGGAAGGTGGGAACGGCAACTGTGAAACAAAAGCCCTTGGGTGTGGGGTTAAACACACCCGAAAGGAATCTTTGTGTCTATTCTAGCACCTTCAACGGCCTCAACGCAAGAAGCAGGTGACACTTCCTGCTCCGCCCGCGCTGATGTGACTCCTACCAGCGATCAGCTGCTATACCCCATCATGACTACTTCAACGCAGGTTGCTCGCGAGTTCATCAAAGCTTGGCTGGAGAATCGCGAGGTCTTGCGCAAAACGCTGCACTTCCCCACGACGACGACCCCACAGGTGGGCATCTTGGTCCATGCCCGGCGCGCTGCGGCGGATCCGCAGGGAGCCATCATCCGCTGGGATGTGGTCGCCTCGGTCAGTGGCCCCGACCATGCGCCGCACGAAGCCTGTGTTATCTGGTGGACCCCCGCCGGGATCGGGTATCGGCAGGATCCCTTCCTGGTCGCCGCTCACCGCCCTGTGCTCCTCGCCGCCATGGAGGAGGTCATGGCTCACATCGCGGATCCCTTTCGCGGGGGACAGACCTGTCTAACCCTGATGAGAAAGCGATGTGGGGAGGGGCGAGCATGAGGGGGGAAATTACGGATGCTGCCGCGCACAGCGTACCTGGTGGTCATGACGCCCCTTCCTCCCTCGCTGCTGCGCATGCCATTGAGCGCACCCTGTACCCGCTGGACCTATGGCGAGGACCTCGTCGCGTGCCCGGCGGAGCTTGCGCCGTCTGTGGTGACCTCCCTCGCAGCCACCCTACGTTATCTGCGCGCGAATCTCCCGCTCTTGCTGCATGGCGGCATCCCGGACCTGCTCGCGCATCTGGCGGAAGACCTGGATGTGCTCTTCGCTCTCGGCGAGTGGTTCCTGCGGGAGGTCCCACAATGACGCCGTTGCTTCCCGCGCCCACATCAACGCATCTCCATCTCGCCAGTATTGCCACTCGGGTGGGTCCACCCGCTGCCGCCTGCCCCGAAAGCAAGGGGTGTCAACCAGCGCTCCTTCATGGGCGGTACTGTGTGCTGCATTGTCCGTGTGCCACCTGCCAGCAGCTGCGTACCACCGTGGCCCAGCGTCTTCCGCGCCACCGCATCGGGGAGGTGCGGTCGTGAGTGTGACGGTGTACGAGTTAGCCGCACAAGCGCAGGCGACCCTCACCGCGCCGCAGCGGGACCTGTTGGCGCACCTAGTGACCACGCTTCCCCAGTCCCAACCCATGGTCGAAGCACCAGTGGCTGATGCCGATCTGCGCGTTATCGCGTTGCTCCGCGCGCGGATCCTCGATGAGATGGGCCGACTTACCACGGAACCGGATCGGCACCACGCCATCGTCGCGCGACTGGGAGCACTGTGCATGCAGAGCCTGCACTATGTCCTGGTCGAGACGGGCCACCCCGATGCGATCACCGACTGGGTCGAAGCGGCGTTGCTGCTGCTGGCCGAAGCGCGCTGGATCAGCACCCCGGCAGCACAGCGCGAATGGTTCGCGCAGGAGGTGCGCGCATGAGGGCCATGCCCGCGCGCCGCCGGGCGCGCTATCTCGCCCGGAAGAAGGCCCATTATCTGACCCTGCTCCGCGCGCGACTGGAAGAGGTCATGCACCAAGACCTACGCTTATTGTCCCCCACGAGTCGGGAACGGCTACTGCGCTCGTTGGAGCGGATGCCGCGCGAGATTCCCGCCGAGTTGGTAGCCGCGTTGCACCACCGCCTGTTGGAGGTGGCAGCATGAATGATCTGACGCGGCCCCAACGCGCCTATACCATCCCGGTAATGAGTATCCGGCAGCGGGAACTTGCTCGCATCTATGAGTCCGCCGAATTGGCGCTGGACCCCGCGAAATTGTACGAGTGGCTGGAACGTCAACCCGACGCGCGCATCGTGAGCGACGGCACCTCGGCGATAGGGTGCATGCTTGCCACCTACTTGCTGGCGGCGACCAGCCATCTCTGGTGTGTCAGCCAGGCGCACTTCTGGCGCTTCGATCTGGCCCGTGCGCTGGCGTGGCGGTTGCCCCCCTGGGCCGTCACCCTGGAAGGGGCGGAACTGCGCTTGGGCACGCCCATCACCTTGGCACTGGGTCGTGGTCTCGTACGCCGTGCGGTTCCCAATTTGGCGCTGGCGCTGACGATGCGCGCAGGAGGGGCGTGATGGCTGCCCTCACCCTCGCCGATTTCGAGGCGTTCTATGTCACGCACCAGGCCGCGATTGCCCGCCATATTGAGCGCATCGTTCATGATATGGACCTCGCCGCCGACCTGACGCAAGACACCTTTACGAAGGCGCTCGCAGCGATCCAGGCGGGCGCGCAGGTGACGACCCAAGCCTGGGTTTATCGCATCGCGACCAATTGCGCGCTCGACGAGCTGCGCCGTCGGCGGGTCATTCGCCAGATCCCCTTTGCTGAGCTCGGCGTCACGGATCGCGACATGGCGTTCGATATTGCTGACGTGGCGACAACCACCTTTGTGGAGCGGCTGGCCGATGCCGATGCCGATGCCTTCCAGCAGATTTGGCGGCAACTCACGCCAGCGGAACGGACCGCGCTGGCGCAGATCCTCGCACCGTCCCCCGCTGCCGAGGGGCGTGAAAGCGCCCCCAGTAAGATGCGGCGTAGCCGCGCCCGGCAGCATCTCCGACAACTCTGGTAGAAGGTGGCCGCATGATCATGACCGACACGTCCGTTAAGGAACAACACCATCTGATCCGCATGGAGATGCGTTCGGAAGCCCTGCTGCGTGACGCGCTGCCCGCGTTGCCCCCGGTCGTGGCTGTGCCGCTCGCCCGGTTGGTGGCGCATCTCACGCAGATTCGTCAGGTGCAGGACCACGCGCCCGGCACGTTGGGGGTGTTGTATGTCTGTGCCTATCCCGCGTATCGTGAGGCGCACCGCCTGGCGGCGCAGCGGCTTCGTTGGCTGACCGAGTACGGTGTGGCGCTGTTGCCACAGCTGGCGGCCACCTCGTCCGAAGCGCGGTTCCTCACCGCGCGGTTGGCACGAGTGGGGCATATGGCTGACGCTTCATTGACGGCACTCATCACGGCCCAGTGTGCCCTTGACGAGGATATCGCGCACGCCGAAGACCTGCTCGCGGCGTAATGCCGCACGGAAGATGATCCATCGCCCCGCTCGTGCGCGGGTGGGGCGCACCCCGAGAAGATGACATGGCGAATGCCGCTATCCTGCGCGTCAGATCACGCGCCAATGTAGTCGTGTGGAAAGCGTTGTCGCCCCTGAGTGCCGGGGAAGTGCTGGCAGAGCGGGCGGCCCAGCAGCGTGCGCAGCAGGGCTTGCGCGACGCGATTGCACGGGTGGCCGACACTGCACCGGCGGCGTTCGTCGGCCCTGCACTACCCCTCGATGCCGCGCAAGCCGCGGGAGCGCGACAGTCAGCCGAGCAGCGTGAAGGACGGCGGCACA
>JACDGC010000129.1 GCA_013815535.1 Ktedonobacterales bacterium | reverse complement strand
CGCCCGCGACACGCACACGCGGTTTTTGCCCGCGAATGGTCGCTTGGCTGAGCGCGCCACGCACGATATCGACCATTTCTTCGGGGATCTCGACGAACGAGAACATATCATAGATGTCGATATCACCAATGGCATCGCCGGGGATGCCAGCCTCATTCGAGATGGCCCCGACGATATCCGCTGGGCGCACGCCATGATGGCGACCCACCCGCAACACCAGCCGCGCCATCGGCCCATTTTGCCGCGCGAAGGGCTGGCCACGTTCGCGGCGCGTCCGTCGCATCGGCGCGTCGTCACGCACGGGCGGACCAAGCCGACGATCATCGTCGCTGGGCAGCTCCATCGGGGGCACGTCGGCGGCGTCAGCAGCCACCCACGACACATCGGGGGCGGTGTTGGTGCGCGTCGCTTCGCGGGCCTGGGCCGCCATCTTAAAGGCCGCCGCCGCCACCTCGGCGGGGTCGTGCGTGCCCGACAGATCTTCCACCAGCGCCAGGAAGGGGTCCAGTTGCCCCGCATCCAGGATGCTGAGGATGTCGTCGCGGAAGGCCGCGCGACGGCGATTCGAGATATCGGCCTGAGTGGGCAACCGCAAGCGCTGCAAGCGGCGATGGATGGCCCGCTCGATCATCCGCAGTTGGCGAATCTCGCGTGGTGTCACCAGGGTCAGCGCCTCGCCGGAACGCCCCGCGCGCCCCGTTCGCCCGATGCGGTGGACATACGCTTCGGCATCCATTGGCAAATCGTAGTTGATGATGTGGCTGACTTCGGGGATGTCGAGGCCACGTGCCGCAACGTCCGTCGCCACCAGGATCTGCGTGCGCCCCGCGCGGAAGCGGTCGAGCACCCGCTCGCGCTGCGATTGGCTGATGTCGCCATGAATCGCCTGCGCCAGATAGCCCATGCCGATCAATTTCTCGGACACTTCATCCGCCGCCACACGCGTGCGGACGAAGATGATCGCCGAAGATGGCTCTTCCAAGTCCAAAATGGCCGAGAGGGCGTCGATCTTGCCCGACCCCGCCACCTCGAAATAGACCTGGCGCACCTTGGGGGCAATGGCATCGCGCGAGGCGATGCTGACGCGCTCTGGGTCGCTCAGATATTGATCCGCCAGCTTCGAGATGCGCGGCGGGATGGTGGCGGAAAACAAGGCCCCTTGCCGTGTCGCGGGCAACGCCGCCAGAATCGCCTCGATGTCTTCGATGAAGCCCATGTCGAGCATTTCATCCGCTTCATCGAGCACGACCGTTTTGATGGCATCCAGCTTGAGGGTGCCACGGTTCAGGTGGTCCAGCAGGCGACCGGGGGTGCCAACCACCACCTGCACACCGCGCCCCAACGCCCGCAATTGGCGCTCATAGGGCTGGCCACCATAGATGGGGACAGTGATCGCTTGGCGATACTTGCCCATCCCCGAGATCGCTTCGGCGACTTGGATGGCGAGTTCGCGGGTGGGGGCGATGATGAGCGCCTGGGGTGCCAACAACGATTGATCGAGCTTCTCGATGATGGGCAGACCAAACGCCGCCGTCTTGCCCGTGCCTGTGGGGGCCTGTGCCACCACGTTGCGCCCGGCCAACAGCAGGGGAATGGTCTTCTCTTGAATCGGCGTGGGGGTGGTGTAGCCCAACTCGGTGATGGCACGCAACGTATCGGTGCCTAAACCGAGGTCGGCAAAAGTGGGGCCGGATTCTTCCGGCATGGTATCTTCTATGGTCAGTTCGTCGGCGCTTGGGCCGGTCGTCGTCATGAGTGAAATCCTTTGGTGAAGTGCAACGTCTCGACGGGGCCACAATGCGCAGCGAGAGCAGTCTCCTCATTGTACGATATTTCTGGCCCCCCTGCCAACTTCGCACAGGGGTGAACCTTTCCCGCGGAATACGTGTCTCACTGGTAAGATGAGCTGTACGAAGGGGGAGCAACCATGCATCTGAGCCACCGCTGGACCATGCCACGATGCTGAGTGATGACGCCGCCGACCGTGTGCTGGTCGCCCGCGTTGCCACAGGCGACCAAGACGCCCTAATGCCCGCCGCGCCCAGCCCAGCATGACGCTCTCCCTTTCCACGGAAACCGACCTCCACGGAACTGATTCGCTGGAGGATCTAGTCATCAATCGGGTGCTGCTGAGCGAAGCACTGGGCCATCTGGCAACATCCTTGGGCACTCCAAAAGCGGCACAGCATTCGCAACCGTGGACATCGGCAACGGAGTGCTGCTCGGCAGTGATGCCATTGCACGTCGCATCAGCGCCTTTGACGCTGCTTCGGGGAGGGTTTTGTGGGAAAGAGCGGGGGTTTTCGTGAGCTATAAGGCGTTCGGAAATGACGCCTTTGTCCTTAACACCCCAGCCCCTGCATCCTTGACTGCTCCCCAAGTTGCCTCGACACTTTCAGCGCTGGACCTACGCACGGGGGCGGTGCACTGGCAACGCGATTTCAACGACACCACCCAGCCAAGCCCCACCCAACTCCTCTTCAATGGAGGTCTCGTCATTGGGGTGAGTTCTTTCCAAACCACCTCGCTCTATGCCTATCGACCCAGCGATGGCAAACAACTGTGGCACTTCACCGCGAATGAGGCCTTCATCCGCCTCCTCCCCGACCCCTCATGATGAAACAGGAGTGGCATTCGTCGCTCCACATCGCGTACAGTAGGGAGGTGAAACAGACCGCGATTAAGGGAGAGACAATCACGATGACCACACCGACAAAGCCAGGGCTGATGGGGATTTTCGCGCACCCCGACGATGAATCTTTTGGCATGGCCGGAACGATGAAGCGCGCGACCGACGCGGGCCACCCCGTCGCCATCGTCTGCGCCACACGCGGCGAAGAGGGGCAGATCGCCGACCCCGCGTTGGCGACGCCCGCCAATCTGGGGCAGGTGCGCGAACAAGAGCTACGCCGCGCCTGTGCCGCCGTCGGCGTCACCGATGTCTCATTCTTGGACTACATCGACGGGCACTTGGCCGAAGCGAACGAGGACGAGGTCATCCGCAAGATCGTCGCGCACCTGCGGCGCATGCGCCCCGCCGTGGTCGCCACCTTTGACCCCAAGGGCGCGTATGGCCACGTGGACCACATCGCCATCCATAATCTGACGCTCGGCGCGGTCTGGGCGGCGGCAGACGGCGACCGCTACCCCGAGTTGGGCGCGCCGCACCGCGTGACAAAAGTCTATTACACCGCCATCCCCCGCGAACGGCTCATGGAGATGGTGACGCAGGCGCGCAGCCAGGGCCAAGACTTCGTGCCCGGCGGCGACGAAGCGACCATCCCCGTCGAAGAAATGGGCATCCCCATGGCGGAGATCACCACCATCCTCCACCTCACCGATGCCGAGTTCGACGCCAAGCAAAACGCGATACGCGCCCACGCCACCCAGATGCCCGCCGACAGCCCCTTTGCCAATGGCTCACCCGAAGACCTGCGCCGCATGATGGGCACCGAGACGCTGTTCCTGGCGCCACCGCCCGTCTCGGCCCAGCCCTTCCCCGCGCCAGAAGACGACATCTTCGCGGGGCTTTAGCGCCCGTTGTTCCGAGGACCTTTGGCCCTGGCCCCCTCGGTCGATCTTGGGTATCCTCTTGAGTGACGCCGCACGTGTTCGGGCGATGTGGATGAGTGGGGAGCGCACCATGGAATATGCCATCACCGAGGGCCAGACGGCCAGCGCCCATCTGACAGCGTTGGGCGATCTCGCGCTGGCGCGCCACGCGGCGCAGCAGGCCACGCACCCCAAACGGGCGGCGGTTGCCTTCCTGCGCGTGGCCCTCACCTGCGCCCGCGAGTTGGCGCGCCACATCCGCTTCCACCCCGAGCTACGCTTGGTCGCGCTCAGCCTGGTGGAGCGCGTCGTCGCAGGCGCGCAAGCAGCCGAAGCGGACTGCTTCGCGGCAGGGGGCAACAGCGCCCCCTACATCAGCGTGCTGGTGGCGGCGGCGGGCTTGCGGCTGCAACTCGCCGACATGGTCATTCACGAAACGCGCCGCACCACCGATTCCAGCGACTTTGGGCATCAATATCCCGCGTATCACATGGCCGAGTTCGCCCACCGCGAGGGAGCCAAGATTTCCGGGCCAGCGCTGGGCATCGTGCCAGCCCCTGCACCGCCGCCCTACGATCCCTTGGGGCTTTTTCGCGCGCGGGCGGCAGACGCGGGAGGCTAACCAGCGGCGGTCATCAGGGAAGCGCCGCCACCACCGGCATCGCGGGTGGATGCTGGCAAGTGGGCACGCTCACCAAGCCCCATTAGAGGCTTCACGCGATGCGGTGCTGGAACCGATTGCCCAGCCAAGCCAGCGCTCCCCCAAACACCAGGAATAAGACGAAGATGCCGACGCAATAGAGCGCCACCGTCCCATAGCCGCCATTCGCTGGGTTGACGAAGGGGTAGGGGTAAAATTTGGCAATCGGCCCACGAATGAGGGTATAGACGAGATAGACCAGCGGATAGATCAGCCACGAGGTGATCTGCGCGTTCCCCATGCGCGCTTTGGGTGGCTGAATCAGCCAATCGGCCACCACGACCACGGGCATCAGATAATGCAACACGAAGTTGACCCACGGCAGCAGCCCACCCAGATCTTCATTGCGCAGCAGCAACGCGAACACGACGCCCACGATGGCCATCGCCACGACCGAGGCCCCACGAATCGACTCTTCGCGCACGGTGGGTTCGCGTCCCTGCAGCAAGTAGATGCCCCCGATGACCAACACCACCGAGGCAAAGATGTTCGACAAGTTGGTAAAATAGCTGAAATAGCTGACCACGCTGAAATGCAGACTGATGCTGCGGAACAATTGCACAGTGATGGCAACCAGATCCAGCAGTCCAAAGAAGATGCGGGCGGCGCTGAATAAGCGGCGTTGTGTCATCGTTGCTTGGGCGCAAAACCTCAGCAGCGAGGTTGCGCCTGCTCCTTTCATGCAACAAAGGGTCCTTGTTCCAGCGAACCCAGGACCGAAGCGAAGTAGAATACAGAAGCACAGTGGCCCCACGCACATAATAGAAAGAAAAAGCTCAGATAAACAAGATGAGGAAAAATCGCGCAAAAGCTGCATAACTCCTCGCATTTGCTGTTTGTGTGACATCCAGGCACGCCAACAGTGCATGAATAGTCAGTGGCTATAGGAATGTCACCCCGGAAAGACTGGCGCGCCCATACCCAGCGAACCCCACGCATTTTACCGTCAAGGTTGCTTCATTTTCTCCCAAACGGGCTATTTTGCCCCCTGGATACTTGCAAACGTACAAGAAAAGAGATATCATCGGCTTCAGTGAAGAAATAGATCAGCCAATCTCGGTGTTGGGGTGATGCATCACCCCAAGTGGCCTCATCATGGTGCACCACGAAAGGAGCTGCTGGCGTCGCGTCCCCCTGGGGCGTGCCCCGCTTCTTAAGGAATATAGATGGAATCGACAAAGATCCTCGGAGATCGCTACGAACTGCTCGACCCTATCGGACGGGGCGGCATGGCCACCATCTACCGCGCCCGCGACCGCCGGATGGGTCGCATGGTCGCCATCAAGATCCTGCGCGAGATGTATTCGAGCGATCCCAAGTTCGTCTTGCGCTTCCAGCGCGAGGCGCGTGCCGTCTCGGCTTTGTCGCATCCCAACATCGTGCAGGTTTTTGACTATGGCCGCAGCGGCGATGAGTATTACATCGTCATGGAGCTGATCGAGGGCACCGACCTCCGTCGCTACCTCAAAAACAATGGCATCCTTGACATCCGCCGCGCCGTGGTCATCGCGCATGATGTGGCGCTGGCCCTGGGCGCGGCGCATCAGCGCGGCATTGTCCACCGCGATGTGAAGCCCCAAAACGTGCTGGTCAACGATCAAGCGTTGGTGAAGCTGACCGACTTTGGCATCGCCACCTTTTATCGGGATGTCAATTCCGAGCGCCTCACCACCACAGGCATGACGCTGGGCACCGTGCAATACTACGCGCCAGAGCAGGCGCAAGGCGAAGTCGTCACCCCGGCAGCGGATATCTATGCGCTGGGCATCGTCATGTATGAGATGCTCGTCGGCCATCCGCCTTTCGACGGCGACACACCCGTGGCCATCGCCGTGCGCCACATCCAAGAGCCCCCCGCGCGCCCCAGTCGCTATAACCCCGACATTCCGCCCGCGCTGGAACGCATCATTTTGCGCTGCCTCGAAAAAGATCCGCGCGACCGCTATCGCGATGGCGACGCCCTGGCCTATGCCCTGGAAACCTACGATAAACCCCGCTCGTCATCCTCGGGCCGCATGTCGGCGGCGGGTGGCGCAGGGGGTGGCCGCGCCGCCTCTGGCCCGATGGGCACTGGTCGCCCACCCTCCGGCCCACGCGGCAACGGTTTTGGCAACAATGATTTCGGCAATGGCCCCTACGGCATGGCCGCCACCAACGCCGAAGTGCCTGCCCGCACCGTGGGGCGCATGGGCATCAGCGACCCTGACATGGCCGAAGATGACAAGCCCTCCGCGATGAGCGGCGTCACCATCGCCGTGATCGTCGCTTCGGTGCTGCTGCTCTTCGCCGTCAGTTGCTTCCTGGCCTTCCGGCTGGGGTTAGGTGGCTTGGGAAACAACGGCACCACCACGGCGTTGAACACCACCATTCCCAATTTCGTCGGCATGACGCTAGATGTCGCCCAGACCGAAGCACAAAAAGACCATCTGGTTCTGCGCCCCGCCTACCACACCTTCGATCCCAATGCGAATGTGGGCAGCACGCCGCCGCAAAACAACACCATCTCATCCCAAAGTCCTGCGGCATCCTTGCCCGTTGCCTATGGCACCACGGTCGATGTCACCGTCGAGACCGTGTCGCAGACGGTGCTCGTCCCCAGCACCAGCGGCTACACCGTACAGGCTGCCTGTGCCATTCTGGCGAAGTCCCAGCTCAACTGTCAATCTGATCCTTCAACCTTTCAGCGCGACAGCACCAGTACGTTTGACCGAAACATCGTCGTCAACACGGTGCCAGGGTTCAACACTCCTGTGAAAATCAACTCAAGTGTCTCATTCATCGTCAGTGCTGGTGCGGTCAAGACGGCGACCCCCACACCCAGTGTGACGGCCACACCCAGCCCGACCCCCACACCCAGCGTCACCGCCACACCCACTTTGACGCCCACGCCAACCAACACCCCCACGCCAATCCCAACGCCATAGGTGATCACCAGCCGCCAGTCTGAACAAGCTGGCGGCGATGCCAATGAGCCCTGGCAACGCCTGTGCATTGACGAAGTCGCCCCCTCATGGTACGATCATATCAGACCGAACAGTCGGGAAAGAGAACGAGGCAGACGCGGATGCGCAAAGGTGAAGCAACCAAACACATGATCATCGCCCGCACGGCGGCGGTGCTGAACCAGCGCGGCTTCTACGCCTCCTCGCTGGCCGACATCATGGCGGCGACGGGACTGGAAAAAGGCGGCATCTATAACCACTTTCGCGGCAAAGACGAGTTGGCCCTGGCGGCGTTCGACTACTCCGTCAGCCTCACCTGGGCCTGCCTGCGTGATGGCATGCGCGGCAAAACCAACGCCATCGACCGCTTGATGGGCCTCGCCAATGCCTATTGCACCATGGCGGACGATCCGCCCCTGCCGGGTGGCTGCCCATTGCTCAACACAGGCGTCGAGGCGGCAGGTGCCCACCCCGCCCTGCAAGCCCGCGCCCGCGCGGCGATGGATGCCCTGCGCCGCTTCATCGAGCACATCGTCGCACGTGGGCAAGAGCGCGGCGAAATCCGCCCCGAATGTGATGGCGCGGCGTTCGCCCCGGTGCTGATCGGTGCCATCGAGGGCGGGGTGCTCTTCGCCCGGTTGTATGACGATCCGCGCTATGTGCACCGCGCCGTCGACCACATCCTCCACATCATCGAGACGGAACTCCGGGCCACCCCGCACGTGCCAGCGGTCAGCGCCTCTTGAGCCGCACCACCCACCGATGGCTGCGCCCCTGGCAAGCGACAGCCGCCGACCATCTCTGACAAAGATATATCGAAATATGCGCGATCTCTTGCATTGGGGTCAACCACACTGCTACACTGTGAAGGCAAGAGTGGAACCACCCAAGGAGAAGCGTCATCATGGCCGAGCAGACCAGCACCCCACCCGCCCCTCAACCGAAGGGGCGAGCGCGCCGCCAGCGCACCACGCGGCAGCGCGGCAATGTTTCGTTCGTGCGGCTGCTGACGCTCCTGCGGCCCTACATCGGGCGCTTGATCATCTCCAGCATCCTGTTGTTGTTGACGGGGGGGATGGGCTTGCTCTTTCCGCTGGTCATCCGCCAGTTCGTTGATTCGATCAGCAGTTTGCATGATGACCACTTGCTCAACATCGTCGCGCTGGCCCTCATCGGCGTCTTCATCATTCAGGCGGGGTTGGGTGCCTGGCAAAATTACCTCGTCACCTCGGTTGGCGAGCGCCTGTCGGT
>JACDGC010000128.1 GCA_013815535.1 Ktedonobacterales bacterium | reverse complement strand
GAGGTACACCATGCGCTTGCGCCCAAAGCGGTCTGAGAGCGTCCCGGCGAAGGCGGTGCTGACGGCCGCCATGACGATGACGATGTCAATGAAGATGCCTGCGGCATCCTCGGCCTTGGGCGCGTTGGCGACGCCATTGAAGGTGACGTATTTCAGATACAGTTGCAAGAACGAGAGCACGGTGTAGATGCCCATCGTCACAAAGGCGCGCGTCACCAGCACCCAGGCGAAGTCGCTGTGCTGGCGCGGGCGAAAGTCGAAGGCCTTCGCCACACCCAGCGAGCCAACCACCACTGCTGGGAGGATCAGCACGTTCTGGGCGATCTCGCCGCCCAGGTCCACGTGCAGCAACGCCATGACCCCCACCGTCGCCGCAATGGCCACGCCGATGGCACCGAGCGTCACAGCGACATCGCGCACCATGTTGCGGCCCAGGGCGATCCCCGCCGCCGTGGGCATGTCGTTGCGCTCACTCAAGGGCCGTTCTTGCACTGTCAACACCGTCCAGAGGGCCAGTGCCAGAATGAAAGCGGCGGTGAAGCCATAGGCCAGCACAAGGGTTCCATTGTACTGCCCCACCGTTTGGGCGCCATCGATGACCTGCTGGGCATTCACCCCAAAGACGATGCCCGGCAGCGTCGCCCCTAGGATGGTGCCGATCATCTGCCCCAGCCCCATGTAGCCCGACGCCCGCCCGCGTTGCGATTCAGGCACCAAGTCGGGCAGCAGCGCGTGGAAGGGCGCGGCGGCGGCATTATTGGCAAGCTGCGTGACGACCAGACCAACGATGAGGACGGCGATATTCGGCGCGAAGGCCATCACCCCGATGCCGACGATATTCACCAGCGTGCCGCCGATGATGTAGGGTTTGCGCCGACCCCAGCCCAAGCGCGTGCGGTCGCTGAGATAGCCAAACAGCGGATTCGCGATGAGCGCGGTGAGGAGGCCCGGTCCCACCACCAGCGCCAGCGTCCCTGGCGCGGCGGATTTCACATAGTCCGCCAGGGCCGCGCCCGCCAACCCGGCGGGGTGATGCTGAAAGAGCAACACCCGCACCTGCGACGGCAGGATGATCAGGGGGATCGCGGCCCAATGGAAATTAGTAGCGATCCAAAAAAGCGAGAGCTGAAAAAGCCCCCAGGTGGAACGCTGCGGCGGCGCCTTGCTCGCGTTCGCGGCCAGCAATTCTCCCGGTACGTTGGTGGTGGCCATGTGTGCACCTCACATTCGACACTGAATGATGAATCCCTGCCCAACGGCTGAGCGTGTGGTCTAGTATAACATGATTTCGCGCGCAGTTCGCCTTTGCCACAGACGCTGACCCTCTTCATCAAAAGTCTGGACCTCTAGCACGCGGTTAGAGGTCCACAACTCTCTAGGAAAGAGTGACTGACAGTACGATTTATCAGACTGTAGGTTGATTTTGCTGCATGAAGCATTGTCCAGGAAGATGTGCATATTGCACCACACACCCCACTCTGAGGAAAAAGCCGTACAAGAGGAGTGAGCCTGTTCATGATTCCCACATCCAGCGTCTCGCCAAGTCGGGGCGGTTTTCACAACCTCCCCACCGTCACCAAGTTGCTGTTGTGCTTCTTGGCTTCCAGTGTTCTGATGCTCGGCATCGGGGGCTTTGGCATTTGGAGCAT
The DNA here is from genome assembly GCA_013815535.1 of Ktedonobacterales bacterium. Taxonomy (GTDB): domain Bacteria; phylum Chloroflexota; class Ktedonobacteria; order Ktedonobacterales; family JACDGC01; genus JACDGC01. The sequence continues at coordinate 6,796 of JACDGC010000128.1, read as the reverse complement.
TGTCCAGCGCGCGAGTGTGAGTACCAGTGTCGCGGTCTGGACCCTGGTCGGGGCAATGGTCGTGACGTTCATCGCCACTATGGCCATTGGTTCCTGGGTGGCGCGGCAGATCGCCCAGCCCTTGCAGGCGATGGTCGGTGTGGCGGAGCGCGTCGCCAACGGCGATGTGACCCCCATTGATGACTTGGTCTCTGCCTATGGGGGCACTGATGAAACTGGGAAACTCGTTGCCAGCTTCAAGTCGATGATCGACAACCTCCGCGAGCAGATTAGCATCGCCGAGCGGGTGGCCGATGGCGACCTGACCTCCATCGAAGACCTCGCCGCGCGCTATCGCGGCAACGACAAGGCGGGGAAGCTCATCAAAGCCTTGCACGCGATGATCACCGATCTGCGTGCCCAGGTAGAGATCACCGAGCGCATTGCGGATGGCGAACTGCCGGAGATCGATTCACTGTTGACGAAATATGCGGGGCGCGACAAGTCGGGCCAGTCGATGAAAGCCTTGCAGCACATGATCGTCAACCTGCGCGAGCAGATCATGATCGCTGATCGCGTGGCTAACGGTGACTTGAAGCCGATTGATGATCTCGCCGCTCGTTATCAAGGCAACGAGAAGTCGGGCAAGTTGGTCAAGGCCTTGCACACGATGATCACCAATCTGCGTATGCTCGTGATCTCCGTGACGGATGCCAGCCAAAGTGTATCGAGCACCTCGTACCAGATCGCGCAAGCGGCGGAGCAGACTGGTTTGGCGACGGTGAACGTGTCGCAGGCCATCGAGCAGGTCTCGCATGGGGCGCAAGACCAGTCGCAGCAACTCATCGCCGCCTCGCAAGAGTTGGGCAACCTCTTGCAGCAAAGCGAGTCGATGCAACACGAGTCGGGCGAGACGTTGCAGGCGATGGAAACCGTCAAGCACAGCATCGCCCTCACGGCGGAGCAGGTCCGCAAACTGGGCACCCGCTCGACGCAAATCGGCCAGATTGTCGAAGCCATCGATGAGATCGCCGAGCAGACGAACCTCCTCGCCCTCAACGCCGCCATCGAGGCCGCCCGCGCCGGGGAACATGGACGTGGCTTCGCGGTCGTGGCGGATGAAGTACGGAAGCTGGCCGAACGGTCCGCCAACTCGACCAAAGAGATTGGCGTGCTCATTCGTGAGACCCAGGCCGAGACCACCGAAGCCGTGAGCGCCATGGAAAAAGGGGTCGTGCAGGTCGAAGATGGTCTCCGACGGGTGGTGAATGCCCAGCAGTCGGCGCAAGCTATGACGGTGAGCACCCAGAAGGCGAATGAAGCCATCACCAACGTCGCGGCGGTCAGCGAAGAGAATGGTGCCGCAGCGGAAGAGGTCTCGGCAGCCACGGAAGAGATGTCGGCCCAGGTCGAGGAGACGGTGGCGGCAACCTCATCATTGAGTTCGCTGACCAACGAATTGCTCGCACTGGTGAATGACTTCAAACTGGGCAGCGATGTATCGGCCAGCCATAATCGGCCCCTCACTGTGGAAGAGGCAAGCGAAGTCGCACCAGTGGCCCAGAAATCCACCAGGGGGAAGCCCAAACTCGTCGCATTGCGCCGTAAGAGCGCGTAGGCACACCAGGCACAGCCGCATCCATTCCACCGGAGATCGGGTCTTGCTCAAGCAGGCACGATCTCCGGTGTCGTGCTATCATACGGCGAGCGCCATGCCGCAACCATGCCGTGTTGCCGCGCACAGGCAACACGTGCGGCTTGTATGTTGCCATGGGGCGTGCTAGAATGCATGCAAACACGCGGCATTATGCGTCAACAACTGCAATTAAGAGGAGCACCCCCATGGGTTCGTTAGATGGCAAGAAAGCGCTCATCTTCGGCGTCGCCGACCATCATAGCATCGCCTGGGCCATCGCTGAAAAGCTGCGCGGGGCAGGGGCTGAGCTGGCCTTCACGTATCAGGATCGCTTCGAGAAAAACATCCGCAAGTTGCTGGCAGACCGCCCCGAAACGCCACTGATCCCGTGTGACGTGCAAGACGATGGGCAACTCGACACCGTCTTCAAGACAGTGGGCGAGCGATGGGGGGGCCTCGACATCCTCGTGCACGCCGTCGCCTTCGCCAGCCGTGATTCACTGAATGGGCGCTATATCGACACGACCCGCACCGACTTTCAGCAATCTCTCGACATCAGCGCCTATTCACTGGTGGCGATGACGCGCCGCGCAGAGCCGCTGATGACCGCGCGCGGTGGTGGCAGCGTGGTGGCAATGACCTATCAGGCCAGCCAGCGCGTGGTGCCGAACTATAACCTGATGGCGGTTGCCAAAGCCGCCCTGGAAACCACGGTGCGCTATCTGGCTTATGACATGGGCACCAATGGCATTCGCGTCAATGCGATCTCCGCTGGCCCCATCCGCACCATCTCGGCGATGGGCGTGGGCGCGGTCCGCAACATCTTTGATGCCGTGGAAGAAAAGGCCCCGCTGCATCGGAACATCAGCGCCGATGATGTGGGCGATCTGGCGCTGTTTCTGGCGTCGGATGGGGCGAAGAATATCACTGGTCAGGTGCTGTTTGTGGATGCCGGGCATGGAACGCTGGCAGGCTAACCATTCACCATCAAGCCAGGGCCACCAGTGCGCGTCACGGGTGGCCCTGGCGCTTTTTGGGAGTCGCCGGGGTCACTAGCGCGGATGGTGACGCTGTGCCTCAACGATGCGGTGCAAGTCTTCCAGCCAGGGGGTCGTGTAGGAACGTTTACGCAGGCGTGCATGCCGCGCGCGCAAACGCAGTCGCCATGTGCCCACGGTGCGCCCCCAGGTCGCCCGCTGTGGAGTGGTGACGCGGATATGCTGGCGTGATGCGCTGGCACGCTTTTCGGCGAGCAAGGCATGGAGTGCCTCTTGGTGATGAAGAGTAGCGAGCATTTCTTGCATATATGGCAACACGACATCACCCATCTTTCATGGAACTGACCGATCAATACAACAACACAATCACGTAATACATGTATGATGTATATCATACATCTCTGTGGATGGCAAGCATCATCATTCGCATGTGCCATACCGAACCATGGCTGAAAATGGCGTAGATTCCTTGGATTGCTGAGGTTCGCAAGGGCACACCGTGGCAGAGCGGCACTATGATGGCTTTATCTCAGGGGGAACATCACGAGGGGATAGCCATAGAACCTTTTGGTAGGCCTCTTGCAAAAATCAAACAAATGTTCTAAAATAGAACTACGCAGGACTTCTGCCACGGGTAGGTTCCTTTACCAGCGAAGGAGTTTACGATGCTGCTTTTCACCTTTGGTTTGTTTGCCATTTGCGCGCTCATTTTTTGGAAGACCGGTGCCCAGCACCATATCGCAGATGGTCTCGCGGCGGCGTGGCTCCGCATCCAGGCGCTCTATTTGCCCTCCACGCGCATCACCATCGATCACACCCAGCTTGGCCACATCATCCCTGTCAACAACGATTTGCAACTGATCCGCCACGCTTCGGGTCGCATCGCCTATTTGCCAGTGCGGCGCCACGTGGCGCAGCGCCGCCCCATGCCGCGCGCACTCAAAGCCCTCTTACTCACTTTCTTCACCCTCTGACGCACCACCTGCCCCCTCGTTCATCCGGGATGGTATGCTGAAGAGGGAGCCACAGGCAGGAAGCGAGGGCGAGTGGGATGGAATCAGAGTTGCTGGCGCTGATCGATCAACTGGAAGAGTTTCTTAGCGCGGGGGGGCGCGTCCCCCTCTCGCAGCGTGTGATGGTCGCGGCGCCCGATGCCTTTCGGCTGCTCGACGCCATGCGCCAGGCTCTCCCCCGCGAGATTGCCCACGCCCGCCACATCTACCAAGAGCGCGAACGCCTGTTGCAAGAGGCCCGCACCGAAGCGGATGCCACGCGCATCGCCGCCCGCGCCGAGCGCGAAGCCCTCATCGCCGAGCATCCCATCCTGCGCGAAGCGACCGCCGTGGCGCAGGCGCTCCGCGCTGAAACGCTGCGCGAATGCGCGCGATTGCGCGCCGAAGCCGATACCTATGCCCTCACCAGTTTGCGCGATCTGCAAACCCAACTGACCCAGACGCGCCAGTTATTGGATGCCACCCTCAAAACAACCGCAGCGGGCATCGCCCATCTGCAAACCCAGGCGCACGCCGCCGACCTGCCGGAACCCGCCTCCGTGTAAGGCCCACGCGTTAGCGACGCGCGGCATCGTGCAGTTGCCCAGCGAGCGTGCGCACCGCCGCGACGCCCTGGCTGGCTGGCGCGTGGTCATAGGCATCGATCAGCGCCGAGGCAACGACGATGCCATCCGCCAGCGGGCCAATCGTGGCGGCGTGGGCAGGCTGCGCGATGCCAAAACCCACTGCCAGCGGAATATCCCCCGTCGCCGAGCGCACGCGGGCCAACAGCGCGGGAAGATCGTCCGCCAACGCGGTCCGTGCCCCCGTGACGCCACTGAGGCTGACGACATAGACGAAGCCGGAATCCGCTGCTCGCGCCGCCGCCGCCACCTGGGTGATGCGCGCCGCCGGGCTGGTGGGCGTCACCAGAAAGATCGGGCTGATGCCATAGGGCTTGGCTGCCGCAATCAACGGCTCGGCCTCGTCCGCTGGCAGATCGGGAATGATGACGCCCGCGACGCCCGTCGCCGCCGCCTGACGAAAGGCCTCCGCCAGCCCCATCCGCAAGAAGGGGTTGTAATAGCCCATCAGCACCAGGGGCACCTGCGTTGCCGCATGGATGGCGCGTGCCAGGGCCAGGCAGCGTTGCAGCGTCATCCCCTGGCCCAACACCTGCTGGCTGGCATGCTGGATGGTGGCGCCATCCGCCAGCGGATCGGAAAACGGCACGCCGAGTTCGATGACATCGGCCCCCGCATCGGCCAAGGCTCGTGCCAGTTCGGCGCAGGTCGCCTCGTCGGGATACCCCGCCATCAGATAGGGGATGAACGCCGCGCGTCCCTCACGCTGTGCCCGCGCAAACGCCGCACGAATCGGTGACTCTGCCATCGGTTATTTTCCTTCGTCCTTAAATCGTCACACCCAGGAGCGGCGCGACCGCCGTGATGTCTTTGTCGCCGCGCCCCGAAAGGTTGAGGATGATGACCTCGCCGTCGCGGATGGTGCCCGCGTCGCGCATCTCCACCAGCGTCGCCAGCGCGTGGGCTGGCTCCAACGCGGGGATGATGCCCTCGCTGCGGCTCAGCAACGCGAAGGCGGCCAGCGCGGCGGCATCCGTGGCGAAGGTATAAGTGGCGCGTCCACTGTCTTTCAGGTAACTATGTTCGGGGCCAACACCGGGATAGTCAAGCCCCGCCGAGACGCTTTTCGTTTCGACCACCTGCCCATCAGCATCTTGCAGCAGATAGCTATAGGTGCCATGCAACACGCCGGGCTGGCCATGCGAAAGCGGTGCGGCATTCTGGCCCAGCCCCGCTCCCTCACCGCCAGCCTCCACCCCCATGAGTTGCACGGATGCATCGTCCACGAACGGGTGAAAGATGCCGATGGCGTTCGAGCCGCCGCCGACGCATGCGATGACGCGATCGGGCAAGCGGCCCTCGGCGGCGAGGATCTGTGCCCGTGCCTCTTGCCCGATGACCGACTGGAAGTCGCGCACGATTTGCGGGAAGGGATGCGGCCCCACGGCGGACCCCAGAATGTAGTGCGTCGTTGCGACATTCGTCACCCAGTCGCGCATGGCCTCGTTGATGGCGTCTTTCAGGGTGCGGCTGCCGGAGTCCACCGGGCGCACCTCCGCGCCCAGCAGCTTCATTCTGAAAGCGTTGAGCGATTGGCGGCGAATGTCTTCACTGCCCATATAGACGATGCATTCCAGCCCCAGCAGCGCACAGGCCGTCGCCGTCGCCACGCCGTGCTGCCCCGCCCCCGTCTCAGCGATGACGCGCTTTTTGCCCATCCGCTGCGTCAAGAGCGCCTGACCGAGGGCGTTGTTGATCTTATGCGCGCCCGTGTGGGCCAGATCCTCGCGCTTGAGATAGATCTTGGCACCAATGAGCGCCGACAGGTTGCGTGCGAGGTAGAGCGGCGTCGGTCGCCCCACATAGGTGCGCTGCAACAATGTCAACTCGTCGCGGAAGCCCTGGTCTTGCATGGCATCGGCATAGGCGGCTTCCAATTGCTCCAGCGCGGCCATGATGCTCTCGGGCACATAACGCCCACCAAACGCGCCATATCGGCCCCGCGTGTCGGGGTACGTCTTTATCTCGGTCGCCATGAACGTTGCTCCTCTAGTGTGCGCTTCTTGCCGCCTCGACAAACGCGCGCATGCGGGCGGGATCTTTCTGGCCGTCGGGTCCCTCGATGCCGCTGCTGACGTCCACGCCCCACGGCTGCACCGCGCGGATGGCCTCGCCCACGTTGTTGGGGGTCAATCCCCCGGCGAGGATGATGGGATATTCTCTCGCCCATTTCGCCGCCACATCCCAGTCGCCCAACCGGCCAGTGCCGCCCCATAGACCGGTCGTCGCAGAATCAAGTAGCGTGAGGCTGCGTTGCTTGTCAGCAAAAGGTGGTGGCACTGCATTGATCGGATTTGCGGTAGAGCGCGCGACGATGGTAAGCCGTTTCAATTGCCGCTTCAGGCGCACCTGCTCGCTTGAATCCGCAATCTGAACCATCTGCACTCCCGATACCCGCACCGCGTGGTTGATGGCCTCTACTGACTCGTCGGCAAAGACGCCCACAGTTGCCACACCTGAGGGGATTGCCCGGACAATCTCGCGTGCTTGTTCGGGTGTGACTTGACGCGTGCTCTTGGCAAAGACCAAACCTATCATATCCGCGCC
>JACDGC010000127.1 GCA_013815535.1 Ktedonobacterales bacterium | reverse complement strand
AGCGTGTGAGGTTGCCGCATGGCGGCTGGCGTTGGTTCGTGCCGATGCTGTGGATCTCACCAAGGTCAACATTCACCATTGGCAGCAACATAATCCGGTGACGACCGAGGCGCTGGTGCAGCTGACGCTCGGTGCGCCCCAGCATAATTATTATGGGGGCCTGCTCCACTGTCGGCTGCGCTATTTCGATGCGGAGCAGCAACGTCCTGGGTTGCCGCCAGATGTCGCGGCGCTGGTCACCCACCTCGCACCGACGCAGACCACCGTGCAATTGGTCAATCTCGGGTTGATGCCCCGCACCCTGCTCGTCCAGGCGGGGGGCTTCGCCGAGCATCGGTTCCGCCGGGTGCGCTATTCGCAGTTGGGCAGCGACTATCCTGGCCCATTTGAGGAAACCACGCGCGTGCCAGCAGCGACGACGATTTGGCACGAAGCCGCGTGCGATGGCCCCTACCTTCGGATTGCATTGCCGCCTACTTCGCAGATCACGCTCGAACTGACGATGGATCTGCACGTCGCCGCACCAACCTATGCGCCACCTTGGTCACCTATGGAGGAACAGTGATGGAAATGCGCACCTTGGGGCGCACGGCTATCCCCGTCTCGCTCGTCAGCTTGGGGGCCGCGTCACTCGCTGATCTCTATACAGCTATTTCCGATGAACAGGCCGTGGCGACGGTCCATGCGGCTCTCGCGGCGGGCATCACCTGCATCGACACCGCGCCGTTTTATGGCAGCGGGCTGAGTGAGCGACGCCTCGGCCTCGCTCTACGCACGGTGCCACGCGCTGACTATGTGTTGGCTACCAAGGTTGGGCGGGTCATCACGCCGCAGGGCGAGGCGGTCTTTGACATGACGCGTGATGGGGTGTTGCGCAGCATCGACGCGAGCCTCGCACGCCTGGGCATCGACGCCATCGACATCGCGCACATCCATGATCCTGATGATTTCGAGCGAGCCGCCCTCGACGAAGTCTTTCCCACCTTAGCGGAACTGCGTGCCCAAGGGATCATCCGTGCCATCAGTGCCGGGATGAATCAATGGGAGATGCTGGATCGCTTTCTCGCTCATGCGGACTTCGATGCGTTCATGTTGGCTGGACGGTACACACTGCTCGAACATGCGGCGAGCGTGGCGTTTTTGGATCGCTGTGCGGCACGGGGCGTCGGCATCATGTTAGCGGGCGTCTTCAACAGCGGCATCCTAGCCACCGGCGCATGTCCAGGTGCGAAGTATAACTACGCCGATGCCCCGCTGGTGGTCTTGGAACAGGTGCGGCAGATCGAGGCGATTTGCGCGCGCCATCAGGTCGGCCTCGCCACTGCGGCGTTGCAATTCCCCTTGGCGCATCCCGCCATCGATACCCTCGTTTTGGGCATGAGCACCGCAGATACTGTTACCGTGAACCTGAGCGCGCTCGCTGCCCCGGTGCCTGATGCCTGTTGGCAAGAGCTTCGTCAGGCGCACCTCATCGCCCCCGATGTTCCACTCCCATCTAGTTCGCCAAACCATGGATAGACGCTAGTGCTTGCCATGCTGCTGCCCAGCATCCAGGTGGTTTTGTAGCCATACGTCCAATGCTTGCAAATTCTGTAGAAGAACCATCACCTATCATCTTTTTCTGCATGAACGGCCAATATGCAACGAGTGTTGGGTGCTTCCCTCCAGCGCCCGCCAGAGGAATGCCAATGTTGGCAACCAGCACCCACGTTACAAAAAATGGGATATGAAGTAGGGGTATGGTCGAGCATATTTGGAAACGAATATGCAACCTGATGTTCCCACGCATGCCTGTGATATGGCATCATCTGCGGCAACCGAGGGTACGATGCATTGCGTCATCGACCTGTTGCTGGGAGCAATGAACCGCGCAATGCGAAAGGAACATCGGTCATGAGCAAGCGACAAAACACCCCATCGGAAGCGGTGATCCAGCCATTGATGACGGCCACCCTTCCTGACTGTTTAGAGCGAATTGCGGTGCCCACCTATGACCGCACCGCGCTGCGACCAGGCATCGTCCATCTGGGGGTGGGCAATTTTCACCGTGCTCACCAACTCGCTTACCTCGACGCCCTCGCCGCGCGTGGCTTGGCGGATGACTGGGGCGAATGCGGCGTTAGCTTGCACTCGGCCAAGCTCGCCGAGGCGCTAGCCCCGCAAGACCTGCTCTATACCCTGGTCGAACGCGGGGCTGACCACGACACCGGGCGGATCATTGGTGCCCTCACCCACTATCTCTATGCCCCCGACGATCCTCAGGCGGTGGTGCAGGCACTGGCAGCCCCAACGACCCGCATCGTCACCCTCACTATCACCAAGGATGGCTACGATATCGATCTGGTCACGGGCGAGTTTTTGCCGGAGAGCGATGACGTACAAATCGAACTGGCCGACCCCGACCAGCATGCGACGGTCTTTGGGTACTTGTGCGATGCACTGGCGGAGCGCCGCCGTGCGGGTCGCCCCCCCTTCACCGTGTTGTCGTGCGACAATTTGCAAGATAGCGGTGGCGCGACCCGCACGGCACTGGTGGCCTATGCCCGTCTGCGCGATGCCGCTCTGGCAGATTGGATCGATGCCCAGGTCGCCTTCCCCAGCAGCATGGTGGACCGCATCACCCCCCAGACGACGGAGGAAGCACGCGCCTTAGTTGCCACCACCTTTGGCATCAGGGATCACTGGCCGGTGATCACCGAGCCATTTAGCCAGTGGATTATCGAAGATACCTTCTGCGCTGGGCGACCACCCCTCGAAGAGGTCGGGGTGCAATTCGTGCAGGATGTCATGCCCTATGGCAAGATGAAAGGGCGGCTGCTCAATGCGAGCCACAGCGCCATTGCCTACCTGGGTGCGTTGCTTGGCTACCAGTCAACCAGCGAGGTCATGCGCGACCCAACCATGCGCGCCTATAGTCAACACCTGCTGGCGGAGGTGCGACCGCTCTTGCCCGCTGTGCCCGGCATCGACCTGACGGACTATTGCCAGACGCTCAGTGAGCGCTTCGCTAACCCGCACATTGGCGATCCGTTGACGCGGCTGGCGGCGCGAGGTTCCTCCAAGGTGCCAACCTTCATCCTCCCCTCGATCACCGACGCGCTTACCCAGGGGCGGCCCCATGCCCTGCTGGATCTCGCGATAGCAAGCTGGTACCACTACCTGCGGGGGCAGGATGAAACGGGCGCGAACATCAAGGTGGTCGACCCACTGCGCGAGGAATTGCAAAACCTCGTCCAACAGGGCGGTGACGATCCCCGTCCCTTCCTGCGGCAAGCCAACATCTTTGATTCCCTCAGCCAAAATGACGATTGGATGGCATCGGTGCAGGCGGGCATCCGCAGCATGACACAGCGCGGCGTCACCGCGACCGTGGCTGCTTACCTCGCTGACGCGGCTGCCTAAACAGACACCAGATGAACAGGCTACCTCACCCGTATCAGACGAGTGCAGGGGGGGTAGCCCCTGTTTCTTACCGCTCGGCCATCCCCCGCAACGTCCACCAGATGCCGCCCAGGACTGCCAGCAGACTAATGGCCAGCGGTATGGTCCAGCCTTGCAACATTCTCTGCTGCGCCAGCGGCTTGACCGCAATGAACTCCGGCTTTTGCGCACCTAACCCGCCCGTGCTCAACACCGTGCGGTCAGCCTGCATCGGCTTGAAAGGGATGAAGGGTGATTCAACGCTGCCGAGCGAGGCCGTGCCATCTTGGGACACCGACCCATCTTCTGCGGTTGGTTCTTCCAAGATCGGATATTCTTTGCGCAGTAGTTGCTCCATGGTGATGTCACCTTTCGACGGTTGTTCACGTGTTGCCTCCGTCAGGGGAGGGAACGTTGGCCCGCCATTCAGTGTGGGTGCTGTAAAAGACATCCAATGCGACCACTCAGTTCTCGCTGAAACACCCGCAGCAAACATTCCAATCTTGCCAGCGATCTGCTCACATTTCGGGCTAGCATTTTGCAACGCCACACCGTATATCTGCGAGCTATGGTCATCGCCTCTCATCCATCCCCGATTGGCATAGTCACTGCCGCACACCCCTGGCAACACGCAAACGCAGAAAGCGGATGCGAGACCCGAATGATGCCCAATGAAGCAACGTGCCCCACATGTATCCTGCCCCAAAGTGAATGGCGGGGCAATGACGGCAGTGGCTACGACGCCGCCGACGGCCAGACCTATTGCTGCGAGGGGGTGCTTTGACGACACCGGCTGCACCTGCCGCGCCGAAAGTTCAGAGGAAAAGGCATGAACGAGCGGCATAGGGAAAATCTCCCTATGCCGCTCGTTGCTGGGGGATGGTATTATGCCTCCCCCATCATCAAGCCTTCGATGCTGTGAGCCTGCACAATCGGTTCTAATTGGTCAACCACGCGACAGGTCACGTGGTGTCGCACAGTTTCTGGGAGGGTAGCGAAGTACGCCTGGGTGAATTGCAGATCATGGCGCGCGGCATTCTGGGCATCTGGCGCGTCGACCCCCAGGACGAGCACCGGGCGGGCTTTACTGGAGTGGTTGGCGGTCCCGCGATGGAGAGTCAACGCCGAGCGCCCAGAGATGTCGCCCATGTGGGGCATCTTGCGCTCGGCACGCTCCACATAGCGGGGATAGCATGTCTTGGGGGGAAACATGCCATGCTCGAACTCGCTGGGGTCATCCCATTGGGTTCCTGGGGCGATCTCAAAGGGTCCCATATCCTCAAACACATCCACGGTGGTGATGTTGAAGGCCAACGAGTTAAGCCGTCGACCCAGCAGCGTCGCATCGGGGGCCGGGAAGTCACGGTGCCATGGCTGATCGACCGCGCCAGGGTTCGGCACGTCGAAACCAATCTCCACGATTTTATAGGCCGGACCAAGGACCGCGTTACAGACCGCTGCGATCCAGGGATGGGTGGCGATCTCTAGGAAGCCCCGAATATCCTGGGGATGAATCTCTACATAGTGGCGATTGGGGCCGCGACCAACTGCTCCGCCAGGTCGTTGCAGGGCGTCTTGATACAACCCCGTGATGTCTTCACCGAGCTGTTGCACCCAGGCGCGGTCAAACGCCCCTTTGAGGCCGATAATCCCTTCGCCGTAGATGCCCCCCATGATCCGTGCGGTGTCGAACTGCTGGCCCTGTGTTGTGGCATGCATCTTCGCCTCCATTGCGTTAGCTCCGTTGTTCTCGCAGGAACACGATTTTCGCGCGAGTATAGCACGCCGCAGCGCATCTGACAAGCCGGCCATTTCTCCAAAGGAACATGCCGCTCAGCGATACGGTTCAGGTGATGGGCGGTGCTCATGATTTCTTATTGCAAAAAGATCGCATTGAAACACCCAAGGTCGCTCCCTCATCTGGTGAGTGCGGTGCGACAAAAACGCCCTATACCCCCACGGTCCTGCATCTCGCGCGGCAGCGAACTTCGCTCGTGAAGGGAGGGAAAGCTGCTAGTTTCGCACCCAGCAACACGCTCTATGGGTGAATCATTCTCACGAAAGGAAACGTATGCATGAATCCGAGTGAAACCGCACAGTCTCAGGTGCCCGCACATCTGGCCCCCGAAATGCCATCCCCTACATCACCGCCTGCTGACGCAATGACGCACCGCCATATGGCCATGAGCAGCATCGAACGGCTCACTACCCTGCTCCTCGGCGGTAGCTTCATCGCGAGTGGGGTCATGCGTCGCGGCTGGCAACAGGTCGCGCTGCTGACGTTGGGCGCGGGCGTCAGCTATCGCGGATTGGCAGCGAAGCGTTCGCTGGCCGCAACCGCACGCGCGGCGACCCAGCCCCAGGAATTGCACCGTGCCGTCACCATCCAGCACTCGCCAGAGGTGGTCTATCGCTCGTGGCGGACCCTAGAAAATTTGCCGCAGTGGATGGAAGATGTGCAGAGCATCACCATCACCGATGAACGCCACTCGCGTTGGAAAGTGCGCGGGCCGCTGCGCACCACCGTCAAATGGGTCGCTGAGATTACCGACGACCAAACAGGGCGGCTGATCGCCTGGACGACACAAAAGCGCTCCCAGGTGGCGACGCGCGGCACCGTCACGTTTACCCCCGCGCCCGCTGGGCGGGGCACTGTGGTGAATGTGCATCTGACCTATCAGCCGCCGGCTGGCCCCATCGGTGCCTGGGTCGCGCGCAGCACGGGGGCAAACCCCGAAACACAGTTGCGGCACGCGCTGCGCCGCTTCAAAGAAATCGTCGAGGCGGGTGAGGCACCCACCATCGATGGTCAACCCATGGGCAAGTGAGGTAGTGTGATGAAGGCGGTCTGTTGGACGGGCATTCATTCGATGAAGGTCGAGCAGGTGCCCGACCCCAAGATTCTCAATCCGCACGACGCCATCGTGCGCGTGACCTCAACAGCCATCTGCGGGTCAGATTTGCATCTCTATGATGGCATCATCCCGACAGTGAAGCGCGGCGACATCCTCGGCCACGAGTTCATGGGCGAGATCGTTGAAGTCGGCTCAGCGGTGACGCGCCGCAAAGTGGGCGAGCGCGTGGTCGTTCCCGCCACCATCGCCTGTGGCAACTGCTGGTTTTGCGAACAACAACTCTGGTCCCTGTGCGACAACACCAACCCCAATGCGGATATCGCTGAAGCGCTGATGGGCTACACCGGGTCAGCCATCTATGGCTACACGCACGCCTTTGGTGGCTATGCCGGGGGGCAGGCGGAATATGTGCGGGTGCCCTTCGCCGATGTCGGGCCGATGCCCGTTCCCGACCATTTAACCGATGAGCAGGTGCTCTTCCTGACGGATATCTTCCCCACGGGCTACATGGCGGCGGAAAATTGCCACATCCAGCCAGGGGATACGGTGGCGGTGTGGGGCTGTGGGCCTGTGGGGCAGTTCGCCATCCAGAGTGCCCATCTGTTGGGGGCCGAGCGCGTCATCGCCATCGATCGCGTTGCTGAGCGATTGGAAATGGCGCGCACCAAGGGACGCGCCGAAGTGATCGACTATAGCCAGCCGGGGCAGTCGGATGTGGTGGAGGTGCTGAAGCAGATGACCGGCGGGCGCGGGCCGGATGCCTGCATCGAAGCGGTGGGGTCTGAGGCGCATGCCTATGGCCTCATGGGGGCGTATGACAAGGCGAAGCAGGTGACGCGCCTCGAAACGGATCGGCCCCATGCGCTGCGCGAGGCCATCCAGGCGTGCCGTAAAGGGGGGGTGGTCTCCGTTCCGGGTGAGTACAGCGGCTTCATCGACAAGATGCCGATGGGGGCTTTTTTCAACAAAGGGCTGACGATGAAGACGGGGCAAACGCATATGCACAAATATATGCGCCTGTTGCTACCACGCATCGAGGCCGGCGAGATCGACCCATCCTTTGTGATCACGCATCGCTTACCCCTTGACGAAGCGCCCCACGCCTACGAGATCTTTCGTGATAAACGCGACAAGTGCATCAAGGTCGTGTTGCAACCAAGCTAATCGCTCGATGCGATGACGCAGGAGGCCAGCGAAGTCCGCAAAACTTCGCTGGCCTCATTTCAGACCCTTTTCTGGTGGGGTAGCGAGTCCTGCTCGTCGTGTGGGGCGTGGTCTTTTTCCCCGCGCTTTTTTCATGTGCTGATTTGTTGCATTAGCGCCTTTTTGAAAAACTGGCATTTTTAGCGTTTGTGGTGTGGGCCATGCAAAGCGTGCATCCATACAAGCCCTCTGCACCGCGCCTTCCTCTCACGCAGAAGGCGTAGTTCTCTAACAAAGGGAGTGCCGCTACTGGCATATCTATTCATGATTGTTTCACATGCTGAGCCTTTGGTGGCGGTCAAGGCCCATGTCGTTTCATGGCAGGCGCGCTTGTCGGCGCATCGTGCACCGTTGGTCACGGTGGGGGGTGTGCTGCTGCTTGCCCAGGCTGTGTTGCTCTTTCAGCAACGGACCTTTGTCGATCTCTTTTATGATAGCGGGAATTATCTCGCGGTAGCGCATCACATGGTGGCGGGGGCGGGGATATTCAATCACCTGCGGACGCCGCTCTATCCCGGATTTCTAGCGCTCTTCCTGACCTTGGATCTGCCGCACCCCATCGCCACCGCTGTGCTGGTGCAGATGCTGCTGTATGGCGCGGGGGTGTGCGAGGCGTACGTGCTGGCATGGCGTCTGACGGGGCAACGCTGGGGCGCGGCAGCCATCGCCACCCTGCTGGCTGGAAATCTCTATATGCTGCAATGGGAACGCACCATCAACTCTGAGGGGATCACCTTGTGGCTCTTGATCACCCTCTTCTTGGTCCTTGAGCGGGCGCTGCATGCCCCCGAACGTCGGCGATGGGTGTGGCTGCTGGGGGGCTTGTTGGTCGCTGTGGTTCTGACCCGCCCGTTCTTTGTCTACCTGCCGCTGCTGGTGTTGGGGGGGATGTTGGTGCAGGCGTGGCGCAGCGGACGGTTCGCCGCGCAGTGGCGTCAGTTGGCGCTGGTGAGCGTGCTGATCGCTGGGGTGCTGGGGGGCTATTG
>JACDGC010000126.1 GCA_013815535.1 Ktedonobacterales bacterium | reverse complement strand
CATTGTGGCGGGGTTCGCCGAAGCCTTCGCTGGGGCACTGTCGATGGGGGCCGGGGAATATCTCTCTGGCCGCGCTGAAGTGCAGGTGCAGCAATACGAGATCGAACGCGAGCGCCAAGAGATGGCCCGCGTCCCCGATGTGGAGCGCGCCGAGATCGTGGCCTTGTTTCAGCGCGAGGGCATCTCGGCGGAGGGGGCGAAAACGATTGCGGGCATCATCACCACCAGCAAAGAGTCGTGGTTGAAGACCATGGTGGAAAAAGAATTGGGTCTTTCCGCCGATGCCCCAACGAACCAATGGCTCAATTCTCTCTATATGGGTGTCTCTTATCTGCTGGCGTCCATTGTGCCGCTTTTTCCGTATTTTGTCTTCCCCCTTAAGACGGCGTTTGTGGTGTCGGTGATCGCGACGGTCGTGGCCCTCATCATCATCGGCTATGTGAAGGGGACGCTGGCCCATCTGAACATCTTGCGGAGTTCCGCCGAGGTCATGGTGGTTGGTGCGGTGTCGGGCCTGGGCGGCTATTTGCTGGGGAATGTGCTGCCCCAACTCTTTGGTAAATAATTCCTGGGCGGTTGGTCAGGACGCGCCGTAACACAAAAAGCGCCCCTCGTCATCCTTTGTGTAGATGACAAGGGGCGCTAGGCTGGGGTGTTATGCCTGGGGTGTTACCGTGGCTTCGGTCGCTTCAGCGGGCACTGCGTAAACGCTGACGCGCTTTTTGTCCTTGGTGTGCCACTCATACTTCACCTTGCCATCAACGGTGGCAAAGAGGGTGTGGTCGCGCCCCAGACCAACGTTCGTGCCCGGCACGATACGTGTGCCACGCTGGCGCACGAGGATGCCGCCCGAGCGAACGATCTCGCCGTCATAGCGTTTGACGCCGAGCATCTTGGGGTTGGAATCGCGCCCGTTCCGCGAACTGCCGACGCCTTTTTTATGAGCCATGGTCGTTCCTCTTTCTCATGGTGCGAGGCGCGCTTTAGGCCTCGGCGGTTTGCGGTACCACGCTGCTGCCATTCACCAACACATCGTCGATGCGCAGATAGGTATAGTTCTGGCGATGGCCGGTTTTGCGGCGATAGCGCTTCTTGGATTTGTACTTGAAGACAATGATCTTCTTGCCACGCCCCTGGTAATCGACCGTGGCTTTCACCACAGCACCAGCGATCAGCGGCGCGCCGACGAACGTTTCGGTGTCGGTTGCCACCAGCAAGACCTGATCGAGGTCAACGGTTTCATCGGGGGCGAAGGGCAGCAATTCAACTTCGACCACTTCCCCGGGCTGCACTTTATATTGCTTGCCCCCGGTTTGGATGACTGCAAACATGGGTGATGCTCTCCACACGCGCAGCCACATATGGTGCCGCGCCATTCGGTGATCTGAGGAATATCGCCCCTTATAATAGCATTCCCTTTGCTCAATGTCAAGCTAATGGGGCGTTTGGCGCGCCCTGCACCGAGGGGAATACGACCATAACCACGGGCGGTGTGTGGAAAAGCGAGAAACGGGTCTGAAAGGATTACCGGGGACAATTCGCTCGATGAAAAGTGGACGATGTCCTCCGCTGATTGGTGGGCTTTTCATGCCGTCCTTGACGAAGCTAGGTGGGTAGTACTAACCTACATGCAGGCCCATCAGCAGTCGAACACCGACCAGCAGATGGCGTTTCGCAACCGCTGATCATCTATGACCAGTTCGCGGATGGCGTCTGGGAGCTGTTTGCGCTGCCAGCGGCACTCGCGCCGCCCAGCGTTCTCCGCCTCGCTTTCGGGAGCGGCGGCACGTGCCGCCTTGATCGCGTAGGCCGCCGCTCCGAGCTCGTGCGCGGCGACGTGTGCCACCACTGCGGCTTGGGCGGCAGCATATGCGGCATGGCGGGCCGCGCCGCTGAGTTCTCGGGCCGCCGCGTTGGCCATGCCACCAGCCTCACGCGCTTGGGACATTTTGATCTCACCACGCACCCATGCCCGAGCCTGCGCGATCGCCTGGCGAGGCCGCGAGTCTAAAGGTTGCGCCGCCTCGAAGAGGTGCAGGACGTGTTCCGCACACGTTGCGGCCCACAGAGCGAGCAACTGATGGTCGGAGTCTGTGAGCGTTCCACCTCGGCGGATGGTGATGAAGCGCGGGTCACGGTCTTTCGGGAGGATCACCACAGCACTCCTTTCACGTTATCAAAAAAAAGAAGACGACTATGGCTGGACGCCGATATGCGTGGGACGCCACGCCCATCCGCATAAAGGGGAAACGTATGGCATTACCGATGAAGCGCAAAGTGTTCGCATACATTACGCATACGCGGCAGTTGCTGCTGTTTCGCCATCTGGGGCATGCCAGCAGCAGGGATTCAAGTGCCTGCTGGCACCGTCGAGCCAGGGGAAACTTTCGCAGCGGCAGCCCTCCGCGAAGCCACTGAGGAAACGGGGTTAGTCGGGCTTGTGCTCGTCAGCTATCTGGGTGAGCGATGGCGCGATATGCGCGACTTTGGCAAGGCGGAAGTGCAGCACCGCTGCTTCTATCACCTACGCTGCACTCAGCCACCGCCGCGTCATTGGCGGCACACCGAGATGTTTGGCGCGGAGGGCGCAACCCAGCCGCCAATCTTCGCGTTCTTCTGGGTCGCGTTGCCCGATGGGGTGCCGCCATTGATCGCTGATCAGGATGCCTTGCTGCCTATGCTCAATAGAGGAGGGGACGATCAATTGTGATCGCCCCCTCCTCTGTCGCGACTCACGAAAGCGTTCTATTCGGGTAGTCCCGGTTCGGGGGTCGCAAGGGTTGCACGGGGTTGTTGGGCGCGTCCGATGATGGGCGCGGGGGCGTCTTTGCCATAGATGGCGTAGAGGATGGCCCCCAGGCCACCAAGAATGCTGAAGGCCACCAACACATCGGGCCACTGATTCCCTGGCACCAGTGTGAAGGCGAAGCCCACCACGCCGATGAAGGCAAACACCAGGGTCGTGACGGCCCAACTGATGCCCGTCACCGCGCCACCATAGATGGCCGCAAGGATGCCCAAGGCTTCCAGCACGACGCCCCCCCAATAGATGAGGTTGACGTAACTGTCGCCGCCGCTGAAGTTGAAGCCCAGGCCATGATTGGGCCGCAGGGTGATGGCAGCGGTCACTTGCAGGCCCGCGCCGAGCAAGACGAACCACAGCGCCGACTTGCGCACGTTGCCAATGGCCTGCCGACGCGTCAGGAAGGCGAAGTGGATGGCCGCCAGCCCGCCGCACAACAGCATCACCCAATAGGCGTCGTGCAGCGTGTGCGCGCCGGGGGTGATGAGCAAGTTGCCTTCGGTATCGAGGAAGTTGGGATACGAGAAGAAGGCGAAGGCGCCCATATAGACGAAGAGGAGCGTGCCCCACACCAACCACTGGCCTGTGCAGCCCAACGCGTAGTTGCGTTGCTCGGCGGGCAAGAACTCGCGCTCCGTCGAGATCGTCCAGATCAAGCCCATGATGACGATGCCGACCGCCAGCGAAAGGGCGATGGGTGTGCCACTGACGTTGTTGAAGACGGATGCATGGGTGGCCACCACGGCCAACGCCGCGAAGACGAAGGCGAAGGTCGAGCCGCTCTTGACGAAGCCCGGTTTGCGCTTCCACAAGTACCCTGCTGCGATCATGAAGGTGAAGAGCATGCCTGAAACGACCGCCGCGACGATGTACCCCATGTAGGAGGTAAAGGTGCAGCTATCGGGGATGCTGGTCTTCACCGCGCACTGTACCCAATAGCCATGGCTCAGGTCGATGCTTTGTAGCCAATTGACCAGGGGGTAGACGGCGACGAAGATTGCCAGCAACGGCACAGCCACATTGCCCAGCAACATGACGCCATGCAGATAGATGTTGGGCATGTATTTTTGGCGGTTGCCCGGCGCGGTCATTATGGGCAGCAACCACAGTTGCAGGGCAAAGAGCACCAGACCCAACGCTAAGCCGAGAAACAAGTTTTCGATCACGCCCGCACCGAAGTTCTTGCTGGTGGCACTGGGCGCGAAGGTGTAGGTCGTCAGGTAGGCCAGCACAAAGGCGCCCGCGCCCACCGCGCACAGGCGCGCGACCCAGTTGGTGAGGGCTGGGGTCAACTTGCCCGCTTTCCAGGGGTAATAGAGCAGGGCGTAGCTGAGCAAGCCGCCGCCGATCATGATTGCGACGAAGCTGATGGCACCGATATCCACGCTTTGCGGCTGAAACCAGTACGGTCGGAATAACCAACCATGCGCGGGATCGGGCCAATTGGTGATTACTGTGTTCCCATTGACGCGCTGGATGGTTTGGTCGGGAAAGTATTGGTGCCGCGTCGTCAGAACGAAGAGGACGCCAAGGACCCCTGCCCCCGTGATGCCCGCGCCGATGAGGCCAAAGAGTGGCGGGAAGAACGGCAAGACCGGCTTGGGGTCATAGATGAACGAGATGGCGATGGCGATGACCGCCAAGCCAGCCGCCAGCAGCCCGAGCGAGAGCATGCTCTGCGACATCGTGTGCAGATTCGCCTGCGTAAAAACGAGGCTGAAGAACGATGGGATCTGGCCGAGGTAGATCACGCTGATGAAGAAGAAGCCCGTCGCCAGAATGACCGCGCGCGGCCACGACATGTCTCCTCCGCCAGTGCGGGCCGTGGTCTGTTGCATAATGCTGCATTCCCTTCGCGGAAAGTGGTGTTTCAAGCAATCAGACTCAGCAGGGTTTGCCCGCTGAGTCCGCTTGGCGCGCGCTCAATCGTTGCCCTTACGGGACGACGATGACCTGTGCGCGCATCGTTGGGTGATAGATGCAATAGTAAGGGAAGGTCCCAGCTTTGTCGAATGTCACCGCATACGTTGAGCCTACCGCAACCGTACTGTTACTCTTGAAGTCGGTAGTGTCGGCATTGGGTGCGCCTGACGAAACAGAGTGAATGGCGCTGCTGACGTTATCCCACGTGACGGTAGTGCCAACCTTGATTTTGATGACCGTCGAACTCGCCTTACTAGCCGGATCGGTGTACAAGAATTTGAACACGGAACTGGGATCAGTCGGCGTGTCCACGATGGGTACGGTCACGGCTTTGAGGGCTGTCAGGTCGATGGGCGCATCTTTGGGACCATTCAACGCGGCAAATTGCAGGTTGTAGGTCTTTTGCTGATCAGCCGTCAACAACCCAAAAATGTAGTCGAAGCCATTTTGGCTCGTGGGAGCGCCCACTTTGTTGCGCGTCTTGTCATTGGATGACATGATGAGCGCCGTCAGCGAGTTGATGTCGTCATCATTCAGCGACCCCCCGTATGCCTGACTCCATTGTGGCATCAGATATTGCGTGGGATTGGTATTGTTGACGATGCCTGCGGCGATGACGCGCTGAACATCTTGCGAGTTCCAGCCCAAAATGACGGGATTCGTGTCGTGATTCGGAATGCCATTGTTGAGTTGCGGCGCACCTAATCCTTGGCCCAGCAGACCGTGGCACGACGCGCAATAGGTGGCGTAGAGCCCAGCAGCGTATTTCAGCTGCTTGTCATACTGCCCGTTGGTGCGGTCCGCGCTCACCTTGGCCTGCGCCAAGAAGAAGAAGGGTAGCATGAACGCCACCACCAGCACAAAGACCAGCGCCATGGTGCCAGTGCGCTGCACGGTATTCATCCGTGAATACACGAGGAAGATGAAAGCGGCAGTGGCCCAACCAACCGCAGAGATGCCAAATGCCACTTGGCCATCCCCGTGAAAGAGTTGAAAGTAGAGGAGCATCAGCACCGAGAGGCCCGCTGCTACCGCCAGGGCCAGGCCGCCAATGTTTCGCGATGAGGAACGCATAGCCCACCATGTTTCTCAATATCTTCATGACGCCGCTGCGCCAGAGAGGTTGCTTGGTCGCGCGGGGGAACGGCGTGTGATCGGTCATCCACCCACGATGGTCTCAGTCACACTTCGTTTGAATGGCCGTTTCTTGCAACAACCGCGTGGAGTCGTTGGGATGCTGCACAGTGTTGTTGAGCTTGCCGGTGTCGACCACCACGTTCGCACCGCTGACATCGATGACGAAGCGGTCGTTGCTGCGTGGTGCCGGCCCGCTCAGCCATTCGCCATCCACATTATAGTGGGAACCGTGGCATGGGCATTTGAAGCTCTGGCAGTCGTTGCGGAAGAGGAACTTGCAGCCCAGGTGCACGCAGCGCTGATAGATGGCGATCCAATACGAACCATCGGTGTCCTTGACCAAATTTTCCGAGTCGGCCAGATCCGAGAATTGGCTCCCCGACAGCACCCACGGTGTCTCGGGGGCGAGATGCATGATGTAGGATTTGGCCTGGGCTTCGTAAAAGACGCCCTTGCCCTTATCGAAATCGAATTCGCCGGGGGCTGCCGCTGGATAGCTGGCCTTCGGTTGCAAGGTGATCTTGCCGCCGAACGCGCCAACGAGGGTGGGATAGATAAAGACCAATCCCGCGCCGATGGACTCGATGCCCACCAGCCCTGCCGTCAAGCCGACGACGCCGCGTAACAGTTGGCGGCGGCTCAGACCCTGACGCGCCAGTTCGGCGGCTTCCGCGCCGCCGCCTGCTAACACCTCGTACTCTTGGGGGGTACGAGTCGATGAATCCTTTGGTGTTGCCATGTCTTTGCCACCTTACCAAATTGAACCAAGTTACGATTGTTCACCGAAAGACTGCGCCAGCATGCCTCGTCAGCAACCCATCACAGGTTGAAGAATTCACCCTGCCAGGGCCATACCCACAGCCAACCACCACCACGGAAGAACGAGCCGATCAGCGTGATGACCGCAAAGAACACCACGAAGAGCGAGAAGAGCGCGATGGAAAGCTTGCGGTCATTATAGGAACGGCTGGGATTGTTGTCGATGTAGGGCAGCGCGGCCAGCCCACCCAGCACGAAGGTCGGCAGCAGCACACCCGCCAACGTCGGCGGAAAGTAGTGCAGCAGTTCTTGCAAGCCCAGGAAGTACCAGGGCGCTTTGGCCACCGCAGGCGGGGGGAAGTTGATGTTGAAGCGCACTTCCAGGGGCGCGTTGATGGCCAAGCTGACGGCGGTGAGCATCACGCTCATCAGCACCGCTGCCAGGAATTCACGAATGAGCAGGTGCGGCCAGACGAAGACGGAGTCTTCGAGTTGCTTTTCGACGCGGGTGATGGCCTCTTGCTTCACCACCGCTAGCGTGCGATAGCGCTTCTGCGCCGAAGAGGGAGTGGTTGTTGTCGCCATGGGGTTTCTCGTCCCTTCCTCGTGTTTGCGTATCTAGAGGAACTCGTCTGCCAGATGGAGGAACTCCCCATCTGGCACGCCATCATCTACCGGGTGCCCACCAGTTCGCGGGCTTCGTTGGCATCGACCATTTGAATGTCATCGCGCGCGGGGGGCGGTGGGCCAGCCTCGCCGCCGTCCTTGCGGATGCGCCAGAAGTGGACGGCCATCATGATGGCTGCCACCAGCGGCAAGAAGAGCACATGCAGCGTATAGAAGCGAATCAGGGTGTTCTGCGTGGGGAATTGGTCGATGCCACCGATCAGCAAGCGGTGAACCGCGTCACCGACAACCGGCGCATAGTTCGCCATGTTCGAGCCGACCTGGATGGCCAGCACGCCGATCTGGTCCCACGGCAGCAGATAGCCCGTGAAGCTCAACAGCAACGTCAACAAGAAAAGCACCACGCCGATGACCCAGTTGAACTCGCGCGGTGGCTTATACGCGCCATGGTAAAAGACGCGAATCATATGCAGCGACACCGAGATGACCATCAAGTGCGCTGCCCAGCGGTGCATATTACGCACGATGGCCCCAAAGGCGATGGCGCTTTGGATGGTCTGGATGTTGCCATACGCCGCCTGATCCGCCGGGATGTAATAAAACATCAGGAAGACGCCGGTGATCGTCAGCACCAAGAAGAGGAAAAACGAGATGCCGCCCAGGCACCACGTGTAGGTGATGCGCATCGCTTGGCGGCTCACCTTGACGGGGTGCAGATGCAAAAAGACATTGCCCATCATGATGAGCGACTGGTTCAAGGGCGTGTCAGGGTAGCCATGGCGGAAGATCGACCGCCAGATCTGGCTCGTCTTGACGGCTTCACCGACCTGGTCAAGCACCCCACGTTTTGCTGATGAACTCACCGAATTGCCTCCTCCAGAGTACGCCAAGGCTCGTTGCGTTGCGCGGTTGCGAATGAGTGCTACAGAATGGTGCCGCGCGAGAGAAATTGATCCGTACTATCAGTGTACGCCTTCGCCCCGCATCTCTGCGTCAGGCGGAAGCACGATCCTCTGTCAGGATTTGTTTGACTCGTCGCGAAGTCGACCCAACCCCGCCCCCTGCGTCATATGCGAACGGCGGGGACTGAATGGTGCGAGATTGTTGATGAGATCGCTACGAGGTTGCTCTTCTCTTAGTATAACTTGCCAGGCGTTGAATGGCAACGCTAGTGGCGACTGCCCACCCATTTAGGGGATAGACCGCGTCGCCACCGCTGAAG
>JACDGC010000125.1 GCA_013815535.1 Ktedonobacterales bacterium | reverse complement strand
GGCCAGGGGGCTACCGGGAAGGAGAGGCCCGCGTCGCCATCGAGTATGGCGACGGTGCCGCCCGGTCGGGTGACACGCGCCATCTCGGCCAGTAATTGGTCCGGGTCCTGGGCGTGATGCAGCACCAGGGAACACCACGTCACGTCAAAGGTGGCATCGGCATACGGTAGCGCCTGCATATCGCCCGTCTGGAGCGCCAGCGTTCCCTGCGCAACAGCCTCGTGCCAAATGTCAGCGGCAACGGCCAGACGTTCGGCGTCGGCGTCGCAGCCCGTCACGCGCCCCCCGGCACCGATGGCGGCCAGGAATAGCCCCAGGTGGGCGCCGGGGCCACAGCCCACATCGAGGAGATGGGAGCCGGGACGAATCCCCACCACCCCAATGGCCGCCTGAATGCTCTCCCAGGGATGGGCGATGGCATAGTCGGTGGTTTCGCGCAAGGATAACGCCATGGTGGTGCTCCTCATTCGGGATAAATGTCGTCGCCGACGATGCGGTCCAGCCGATGGCTGGCCGACGACCAGATCGCTCAGGGCAGATGGGGGAGGGCCGGTTCACTGGCGGGCATAAGCGCAGCTGGGGCGAAGGGGTCGGGGAACCGGACCCAGCGGTCAGGTCCCAATGCCCATTCCTGATTGGTGAGCAGACAGGCATCTAACGTCGCACGCAGGTGGTCTTCCTCCATGTCCAGGCCAATGAGCACCAGGTCCTGGCGGCGGTCACCGATTTCAGGGACCATGAGGCTCGCGATGCGGACGCGGTCGGCGGGGTCAGCCGGCCAGGCAGCGGGCGACGCGGCGGCCCACCAGGTGCCCACCCCTTCGATGGTGACATAGGGGCCGGCTTGGGACCAGAGGCACTCAACATCGTTGCGGGTCGCCATCCAGAGGAAGCCCTTCGAGCGGAGGACCCCTGGCAGCCGGTCCTCCGCCAGCATCTGCGCGAGGCGCTGGGGATGGAACAGGCGGCGCGCCTGGTAGACGAAACTGCTGCTGCCAGATGCCACCGCCTCCGGCGTAGGCGTGCCGCGCCCCTCATGGAGCCACGCCGCGCCCTGCGCCGCCTGCGGAAAGTCGAAGCGCCCCGTGTTGAGGATGGCCGCCAAGGGGACTTCTCCTTGCGTGCAATGGACGATGCGCGCTCGCGCGTTGACCTGAGCCAACAAGGCATCCAATCGCGCCAGTTCGGCGTCATCCACCAAATCGCATTTGTTAATCAGCACCACATCCGCGAACTCAACCTGATCGAAAAGCAGATCGGCGATGGCGCGCGTGTCTTCCGGCGCAACACCCAGCGTCCGCTCGGCCAACAGATCCACGGTGCACGCCTCGCGCAGGAAATTGGCGGCATCCACCACCGTCACCATCGTGTCGAGGCGCGCTACCGCGCTGAGTGCCCTCAAGCCTTCCGCTGCAAAGGTGAAGGTCGTGGCAACGGGCAGCGGCTCCGAGATGCCACTCGATTCGATCAGTAGATAGTCGAAGCGTCCCTGGCAGGCAAGATCCGCGACGGCGACGAGCAGATCCGCGCGTAGCGGGCAGCAGATGCAGCCATTGGTCATTTCTACCAGTCGCTCTTCAGTGCGGCGAAGAGCGGCATCGCCCCCATGCACCAACTGAGCATCGCTGGGGATGACGCTCATATCCGTGACGATGACGGCGACGCGCAAGCTGGCGCGATTGCGCAACACGTGATTGAGCACGGTTGTCTTCCCCGCGCCCGAGAAGCCCGAAAGCACCGTGACGGGCAATCGTTGTGCCATGACCGCGACCCTCCTTGCCGCTCAACGGCGATACTGGTCCGTAGCAGGGCGACGTGATGTCCCCATGCCGAACTGGGGCCGCTCATTGGCGCGGTTCACCGCGATGGTGCAGCCAACGAGTTGCGCCCCATCCAAATTGGCGATGGCCCGCTCGGCATCGGCCGCTTGTTCGTATTCCACGAAGCCAAAGCCACGCGAGCGCGTGGTGCCATCGGGCAGGCGCTCCAAGATGACGTGCGCCGCAACGAGGGGGCCGATAGACGCAAAGCAGGCGTGCAGCGCGGCATCGGTCGTTTGCCAGGACAATTTGCCGACAAAGACAGTGTTAGCCATGGGAACGGGTACTCCAGTGCAGGGGGCCAGGGAACACTTTGGCGCACCGCGGGAAGCTGGCCTACGATAAATGATACTGAGTATCATCTACGGGAGAGTATACCGACTTCCGCTGTTCTTTGTCAAGGGTATATCCCGGACCGTGGCGAACCTGGCCACCCACGTCGTGCCACGAAACCGCATCCCTCATCTTTTGCTGGCAGCATCCGCAGCTTGACAAGCAGCAGGGCACCTGTTACTTTGTAGGTATTGCTACATGTAGTCATCGCTACAGAGTACTCACTCAGCTGCAGAAACGAGGCCCCACGATGTCCGACCCCCTCTTGACGTCCTGTCCCACTCCCTGCGCGGAGCATCCACGGGTCGCGGCGGCACGGGGCGCGTTGCTCGACTCGGCCAGCGCCGCCGCCCTCGCCGACCTCTTTCGGGCGCTGGGGGATGCCACGCGCGCCAAGATCATTACCTGTCTGCTGCACCAGGATCTCTGCACCTGCGATCTGGCCCTCCTCATGGGTATCACCGAGTCGGCAATCAGCCAGCATTTACGGGTGCTGCGCGCGTTGCGCCTGGTCACGAGCCAACGGCGCGGCAAGCTGGTCTTTCATGCCGTGGCCGACGCGCACGTGGCGCTCCTCGTCCAGGTCGGTCTGAGCCATGTGCAGGAGGGCGACGCACACCATCCCATGATGGCGCAGCTCCTGACGCACCTCATGAAGGGAGCGACCGCATGAATCTGGTCGTGTCTGCCCCCGCCGCGCAACGCGCCGCCTGGTCGGGCGTGCGGGTGGAGATCATCACGGTGGTATGGATGCTGATCGAAGGAGCAGTTGCCATCGGGGCTGGCCTGGCGGCCCACAGCCTCTTGTTGACCGCGTTTGGTCTGGATAGCGGCATCGAACTCGTGGCGGGGGGCATCTTGCTGTGGCGCCTGCGGCAGCAAGCTCAGCAGCGTGCCCTCGAGCAGGTCGCGCTGGCCGAGCGACGGGCGGCGTGGGTCGTGGCGATCACCCTCACCCTGCTGTGTGGCTACATCAGCGCCAGTGCCGCCCTCAGCGTGCTGACCCGCCATGTCCCGGAGATCTCGCTCCCTGGTTTAGGGATCGCCGCACTGGCCGTCGTCGGCATGCCGCTGCTCGCCTGGCGCAAACGCCAGCTCGCCCGAACGTTGGGCAGCGCCGCGCTCCGCGGCGATGCCGCCTGCTCGCTCACCTGTGCCGCCATGGCGGCAACGCTCTTCCTGGGCCTGGCGCTGACGGCCCGCTTTCATTGGTGGTGGGCGGACAGCCTCATGTCGCTGGCTTTCCTCGGCTTCCTCGTCCCCGAGGCACGTGCCGCCTGGGATGGGGCACGCCAGGGGCGCGCGGCCTGTGCGTGTGGCGCAGACGACTGCGACGGCTAGGAGGCCTAGCGGGACCGCCGGTGTCCTGAGGTGCAGGGTCTCCTTCCTGCGACGACCGTAGGGCGTGTTCCGTCCTGGCACGCGATCACCCAAAGTCTTGCTCTCCGTGGCAAGGTGCCTAGCTGCCCCTGTGACGAGCTCGGTTCCGCTCTCCCGACACCATCCTTGCAAGAAGGGCCGTGAAGAACTGTGGCGCGACTGGCCCTGATGTGCAGCATGCCGCTCGCAGAAATAGACCATACGCGCGTAGAGCGAATGTGGGCATCCAGGGCGGTGCCAGCAACACTTCCGATAAGATGTATCACTACCGAAACAACGGCGAACCCTTGATAGATCTGAATCGATTGTTCCGTGGGGAGCAGGGTGTGGAAGCGAAGGGGACCGGATTGATGAGCGGCAATATCTTGGTGCTTGGTGAGCACCTGTCCCAGATGATGGGTGAAGATGAGATCAGGTGCAAGCAGTTCATCGAGGACGGCGACATCTGCGTGCAACATAGCCTGGCGGAGATGCTCCTCCGCTGCGCGGATGGGTGTTTACCACGATGCGTTCAGCAAAACCGCCGCTCTCAGCAAAAAAACGGCGTGGCGATGTGCGGTAACGAAATAAATCGCCAGGTAGGTGCAAGGCCTCTCGATCCAGTGTCCGCCACCCTCACGACACCGCTGGCACGACCGCGATCCGATCCATCACGACCAGTGCTCCTGGCTTAGCCAGCGCTGAGACGGCGATCGTGGTGCGCGCCGGTTTATGGTCGCCAAACATGCGGGCATAAATGGCATTCATGGAGGTGAAATCGTCCATCTGTTTGAGGTAGACGGTGACCTGAACGACGTGGTACAAGGTCGCTCCCGCTGCCACGAGTACAGCGTGTAGATTGTGCAAGACCTGACGTGTTTGCGGCTCAATACCTTCCACTATCTGATTGATGTGGGGATCAACCCCAGCATGTCCCGAACAAAAGAGGAAGCCATTGGCGACAATGGCTTGGGCATAGGGGCCAATGGGGCTTTGGGCGTTTAAGGTAGTGATTACCTGCATGGCTCTTCTTCCTTTTCCCTGTTTCTTGCAGCGTCGTATCTCAGCAAGGTGCTATTTAAAAGGGGTACCCGGAAAATACAGTTGAAAACGCACTTTTTCGCCGTATCACCATGATTGATGATGAAGTTGAAAAGGTGTTGTCGTCCATCTGCTTTCAATCGTCGGGAGCTTTCCGTTTTGCGACAGCTTCAAGCTGATCAAGGCGCTCTAATATGTCCACGAGATACGCGATTTTGGCCACCTTCACGGTCGTGTCTTGAAGATCAATCGGTTGGTTGTAAGGCATGGTGGCGACGCTACGCCGATAGGATATTGATCACCACGAGTTGCGTTTGGCATACAGCATCTTGGCCCGAACTCCCGTAAAAGAATAGCTTCGTCCCAGCCGATTCGTCACCTTCGCGACGCCATTGAGCGCTTCCGTGATGGCATTCGTTACCGACGTGCCCAGCACCGCAAAATAGCTGAAGTTCTCCGCGTGCCAGTTCCCCATCGTGGTGGTTAACAGCGCAAAGGCTCTTGCCAATTCCGCCGGAAGGCACTGCCGCCAGTCGGTGTACCGCTGACGTGCGTCGGTCTCGGTGCTTGCATCCCACATCTCCCAGAATGGCTTCTTTACACCGATACGCCTGCGCCAGCAGCGGCAATGCCCCTTGCCAGGACTCCAGGATCAGCTGGTCTTTGCCACGCAAATCGGCTTGGCGGCGCACCAACACATGACGATCATGCATGCGTGTGCGCCGTTGCCGGTCAGACAACGAGGCTCGCCGCATTTTGCGCACGCTTTCCAGGGCTTGATTCGCCATGCGCATCACATGAAACTTGTCCACGATGATGCGCGCTTGAGGGAGACATATCTGGCAGACGGTTTTGTACGGTTGCCGCCTATCCATCTATACAACGGCCACTTGCTCTGCCTGGGGAGCGCGCGCAAATAGGCCGTCACGACCGTCTGGGTGCGCGATGCCAGCAAGTCAAAGACGCTGCCTTCTTGCAAGTTGGTCAGGGTACATCGAGCCGCTCTCTCGACGTTGTTCATGCCTGTCTCTGGATGCCGCTCAGGTCGCTCAAAGCCAGGCTTTATATTCTCTTGAGTTCGTTGCTCTGCAAAGATGTTCATCCACGTTGTGGTCAAAATTGTGGTCATAATAAGCTCCTGATGAGGCGTATGTAATGGTAGTTCAATCTCGACTGTTTCCCCCTATCTCTCAGGATGTATAAAACCTGATTCTGCCTCATTTTAGTTGCTCGTTCTTCTCCGGTTGTCTTGCTTCGCTTATTCCTGTTGGCGTCAGAATTGGCGTCACGTTATGCTCCTTTGCTTCATACTGTCAATGCCTACGTTTGTCTGTTCCTTCTTCCTGCAAAGTGAGATTGTAGCTCACCCAAACATATCCTTTTGAGGAAGTGTTCTTTCGTGAGAGGCTGCACGTGCAGGAAAAAGGTGATCTTTTGAAGTCATGTACGATCCTTCCCCTGGTTACTGGACTGGTAGGGCTAGCCATCATGAGCGTACTTCAAGGGTGTGGGCCGTCTACGCGGTTGCCGCCTGTTGGACATCTTGCGTACATCTTGATTGCTGCACCGGGCATTATTTCACCGGACATTGCCTGGCATCTGGATGTTTCTGTCCCCACCGGCAGCGGTGTGTTTCGTATTACGCAGGAGCAGCTTGCCTCTACCCCCGCTGGCCCAGCGACGCTGGAAGTCGGCCAATTGTATCAATATTCTGGCAAGACGCAAGATGCCGATACGTCGTTTGGGTACCTCAAGTACTATGGCGGATTTACAACCGATATTCCCCTCAATTTCAGGACATGAACACGAGGCAAACCCCGATTCATCCGCCGCTACCAAGCGAACTGTTGCAGGGCCCCAAACTCATCCGGGGAGGCGGTGCGGGGGTCGAAGAAGCTGATGCCGACATAGCCGAGGCCCTTGGCCACTTGCAGGTCGCCCGCGATTTCGGGGGATAGGTTAGGTGCCGCCGGGTTCGCCATAGGTGAATTGGGCGTTCTGTTGGCCCTGTCTCAGGGCGTCTCTCATCATGCGCCAAGTGAGGATTAGAGTGGAAGCAATGGTAAAGATGTCTCAGGGTATTCCATTTTGTCTCGCGGAATTGGTGTCAGATGCAATGCCTCTCCCTTTGCTCTATACTGCATAAGTGAGCCAGGGAAAGCATCCTTTCTTTGGCTAAGTTCACCAGCCCACGGGGTTTCCCGGTGAAAGGGTGGCGTTATCATGCCCTTGCCGTCTGTTCAGAGTGTATGGGGCTGGCTGCTGCTTTTCCCCGTTTTTGCAGGGTTTATTCTTCTTGTCTTTGTTCTGCCTACGGGTAGGCTGGTTCAGCGGATGCATCGGGCAAAAAGCGAGTTGCCTATTCATGGAAAACGTCTTCTTGCTGTCGTCATCGAGCAGAGGTTCCATACTATCGGAGGAACCTCGACTATTCCTGACCGACTCATGCTTACTCTATGGGCAACGGGGACTCATCCCCTCACCGGGCAACCGCTCACCTTTATGGTGGACAGAGAAGTCGCGCAATGCATTCCAAGTCAAGTAAACGACACCTTGGTCATGTGGGTCAGTCTCCCCAATCCAAATGTGTATTTACCCGCTTTTCCGCTCCTCTCTCTGCATCCTGCTCCACTGGTCAAAGAACTCCGCAGCGATGGCGTGTACATCGTCGCGGTGGTCACAGAGATTGCTCAGAGTGAGCTGGACAAGAAGCGCACGACGTATTTGACACGAGCAAGTGGGATGTATCCGCCGACCGGGCAGACGCTGATATTTCAGGCAGAAGCGACGCGCCCGCCCGAGTATCACGTAGGAGAGCCAATGAACGTCATTGTCAGCCGTATCGACCCCAGTAGGTATATCCTGGGTCGTTAGTACGGTGATCTTAGCCTTGCTATCTGGGCAAAGCGGGGAAACGGGGCTTGCCCGCCAGCGTCAGTTCGTCGCTACCCAGCCAGGTCGGGGTGGGCACCGCCCGCGCCGCTTCGAGCGTCGTCAGCTCATCATGGAAGATGCTGCGAATGGTCTTCTCATCCCGCCCAATCTCCGCCGCGCTGCTGACACAGGTGCGCCGCAAGGCCTGGGTCTGGATGGAGTGCACCAGCCGCGCCGTCATCCACGCTGGTCGTCCATGTCGGGCACCGACTGTCAGAAAGTCTTGCCGCAGACCTTGCACCGGTAACGACGGCGATCTACCAGGAGCGCCACCCGCTTGCCGTGCATGGGTAGGTCGAGAAAGAGGGGTTCCTTGCGGCCAAACCGCGGGAGTTGATCTTCCGCATGCCCCCCTGGACAGAGGGTGATCGCTGGATAGGCCCAGGTGAATTGGTAGCCCTCCGCCGATTCGCGCACCCCATACACCACCCAATCCGCTAGATTGAGGATGTTATCCAGCATGTCGGTTCCCCCCCAGACGCTTTGGGGGAGTCGCTTCTGCGTGGTTCGTTGGATGATATCATGCCCTCAAAGAGCGGGGCGAACGGCTGGAACGGGAAGGCCGCATGCAATCGCCCGGACGGGTCGCCATCGAGCGATCCAACCAAGTGGGGCTGTGGCATGCGATCGATGAGGTGGACGCCCTGATCCTTCCCGACGACTTGGTGGCCGCATTGCAGGCTCAGCCCCCGACGTTCGACCATTTCACCACTTCGCGCCCTCCTACCGGCGTAATGTGCTGCGCTGGATTGCCGGAGCGAAAACGGCCCCGACCCGTGCCAAACGTATCGGCATCGCCGCCAACCTCGCCGCCCGCCAGGAAAAGGTGCCGCAACTCGGCTGAACCAGCATGGTTCAGCCGTCCCCATACTGAGTGAGGGCAACGCGCGCGCAGGTGCGCACCGCTGTATACGGTGATTGAGATTGGCGTCATTCGTTACCCAAAATGGACCGCAGAGAACTGCACGCCAGGAAAAGTGTTAGCCAAAGGCGACCGCATCTGTTACTC
>JACDGC010000124.1 GCA_013815535.1 Ktedonobacterales bacterium | reverse complement strand
GAGCAACAGATCTTGCAGCACGGTCGTCTCGAAACTTTGGTCGAAAAGGGCCGAGCCAATGCGGCGCGCGACGGCATGGGCATCCACGCCAGCGCGCACCTGGAAATATTCGTATTCGCCGCCAACCGCCGTGGTGCGATCACCATTGACGGGGGCAAAAGTCGCGGGCGAGCCCAGCAGCCCATAGCGTTGCCCCCGGATATTATCCACCACGCCGACGATGGTCAGTTGCCGCACCTCCGCGCCACTCAGATTGCCCACCCACAGCGTGGTGGGGGTGATGACGCCGGGGCGCACGGCCAGATGGCTCAGCAACAAATCCGTATCGTCTGGGTCGTTTTGCGCCAGCGCGGCGACGGGGGCAAAGCGCTGTTGCAGATCGCTGGTGGCGATGACATCTGGCGTGGAAAAGCCCGCGATGTTGGCCACGATGGGCGGCGCGATGAACTGCGCGAAGTCGGGTTGCGCGGGCCGGGTGATGCCCAGGATCTCGGCGGATTCGGCATCCAATGCCCCGGTGTCGATGACAACACTGCCAGGGCGGTCGCGCACCGCCGCCCAGACGGCGTCGTCACTGGCGAACCCCTGCGCTCGCGCGGCCAGCGGCAAACCGACGCCCTGCAAAAACGCGCCATCGATCTGCGCGGCGGGGTAGAGCCGCCAGCGAGCGTTGTCGGCGCTGGGCTGAAACATGCCCAACAAGAGCGGGGTGGCGCTGCTGACGTTCGTCACATCGCCCGCGCTGCCTGCCGTGCTCAGCAGCGCTTGCACGCCCGCGCTGCCCCCGACCGCGCCCGTCAGTGGTCGCCCCGCGATGTCATAGCCCGCTGCCTGCTCGGGCAGATTGTCATAGTGCGCGGTGATGGAATTGGCGATGCAGGCGATCAGCACCATCGTGAAGACGGCCAGCGCGAACATGCAGAGGCTGACAGCCGTGCGAAAACGGTGCAACACGGGGTAGACCAGGGCGATGCGCAGCGCATGCCGCGCGCGTGGCACCAATTGCAC
Organism: Ktedonobacterales bacterium; assembly: GCA_013815535.1. Lineage (GTDB taxonomy): Bacteria > Chloroflexota > Ktedonobacteria > Ktedonobacterales > JACDGC01 > JACDGC01. Next base: position 7,537 of record JACDGC010000124.1, on the reverse strand, counting down.
GGCGGCCCGCACTGGCAGCAGCACGATGTCGAGATTGGGGGCCAGCGCCAGGATGGCCCCGCCAATCATCATGACCCCCGCGACAAAGAACACGTCGATGCCGCCGCTGAAGCGCGGCAAGCCCAGGCTCACCAGCGCATCGAAGGGCAACGACCAATAGAGGGCCAGGGTGCCACCGATGCCCACGAAGGTCAGCCGGTCGATCACGCGGCCAATGCGCGGCGCATCCGTTGCCCAGCGCGTCAAGAAGAGCGCCAGCACTCGCACACCCAGACCGACCCCCAGCACGACCAACGATAACCCCACCGAGAAGACGAGGATGTCGAATTGCGCCGCTGCCCGGCTGAGCAGCACGCTCCCCAGCACCAGCGGCAACGCCGCCAACGCGCTGCGCTGCCAGACGGGTTGGGGCAGGGATGGCTCGGGCAGATCGCGCAGCGCGGCGGCGACCGTCACGCGGCTGACTGCCAGCGCCGCCAGGCCAATCGTCACCAACGTGAAGAGGAATCCCCCTCCCAATGCCAGCAAGATGCTGGTGGGTTGCAGGGCGGTTTGCAAGGGAAAGCCAATCTGGGTGAGGATCGGGCTGACGATGGCGATGATGATGGCGCTGATGCCCACCCCCGCCGCGATGCCCAGCACCGCCGCGCCCAGGTCATAGACGCTGCCTTCGAAGAGCAAGGCTAAGACGATGCCGCGCTGGCGCTGCCCCAGGGCCCGCAACGTGCCGATTTCGACGCGCCGCTCCGCTGCCAGCAGCACGAAGATCAAGAAGACGAGCAGTGCGCCCAATGTCAGCGCGAAGAAGGTATAGAGCGCCAGGACGCGCCCAAAGATGTCTTGGGCATTCAGGGCAAAGCGCACGCCATCGGCTTTGACCTGGGCAGTGTGCAAGCCGAGCCCCCGTGGCAAGGCACGGTTCACGGAACGCGCGATGTGGCCACTATAGCCCACGCCAGTCAGCCCATCACCCGCGTTGGCGATGTAGACATGGTTGATCTGGTTGGGGGCGTTCACTAGGGTCTGGAGTTCGCTGAGTGGCAACACCACTGCGGGCGCGTCGCCGAGGGGGCCACCCGTGACCGTGGCACGCACGCGGAAGGGCCGGCGGGTGTTGTCCCAATACGCCGAAGTCAACAGCACGGTGTCGCCCGCGTGGGCACCGAGCAAGGTGCTCGCGTTGCGGTTCAGGTAGACCTCACCCGTCCCGAGCGCGCTGATGGCGGCGCTGGTGCCATCCGGGGCGCGCAGATCCGCCAGCGGACCCGCGCCACCGGGGGCCAACGCGAAGATGGTGACGTTGCCGCGCACCTGACGGCTGCCAGCATCCGCGACGAAAACATGCGGCACCACCAGCGCCGGAGCGACGCCGATGACGGTGCTGGTGGTGGCGAGGGTGCCCTGCACCTGGGGGCCGATGCGGTCAGGGTAGAGGTGCAGCGCGCCGCCACGGCTGGTCGTCACATCTTCGTCGATCTTGCCTAGGTTGAAGACCGCGACGCTTTTGATGGCGATCAGCACGGTGTCTTCCACCGCCAGCGAAGCGGCGCTGAAGAGCGTGGCGAACATCAGGCCAAAGATGATGAGCGCGGTGCGCGAGGGGCGGCGCGGCACGTTGCGCAGGGCGATGCGCGCCAGATGGGGCTGCCAGATGCCCAGCGCCACCAACGCGGCTAAGGCGATCAGGGCCGCAATGATGACTGGGCGCGCCAACGGCGTGCTGGAGACATCCAAAAAACTATTCATGGGTGTATCGCCGTGGCGAAGTAGGCGGCCAGCCGTTGCGCGCCCTCAGTCGAGGGGTGCAGTCCGTCATTGCTGAGATATTCGGGGTGCGTGGCAAGCTCCGCGAAGTCTGCATGGATGTCCACCAGATGGGTGCCCGTTGCGGCGATCACGCTCTCGATGGCGTCATTCCAGGTGCTGACATCGGCGTGCAGTTGGGTTTGTGCGCGTTCCGCGAAGTAGGGCAGCAAGGTGAGGTCGGGCATGTTGCCAACGAAGACGCGTGCCCCCGTCGCGGCCAGGGTGGTGAGCAGCGCGCTCAGTTGCGCGCGATATGTGGCTAGCGGCACCTGGGCGGCATAGTCGTTGAGCGCCAGCCAGACGGTGATGACGTTGGGGTGCGTGGTCACCGCGATGGGGACTTCCGTGCGCTGGGCCTCGGCCACCGTCGCCCCGGGAATCCCCAGATTCACCAAATGGGTGTTGGCGCTCAATTGCCCCGCCAGCACCGATGGCCAACTTTGGTAGGCGGGGGCATCCGTACCCACTCCATAGGCATCCGATGCGCCGACCGCGACATAGGTCAATGCATAGTGAATCGGCGCGGCGTTCGCCGCCTGCGGCGCGGCGGTGGTAGCACAGCCATTCACGAGCAAGGTGGCGAGGCACAGGACGCTGAACCAGGATGCTGAGCGGGGGAAGCGTGCGACCACGATCAACTTCTTTCACGATGTGACGACAAATGGGGCTGCCGCCACGAAGAGGTCGTGTGCCATACAGATGTTCCCTCTGCCCTAACCATACGCCAGAAGAATGGTCGCTGACAATCCTTAGGCTCCCCTTCATCGGGTCAGATGTAAAGTTGTTATGAGCTTAGGTTAGCTTGGCCATCTCGTCGCGATATCTGCGAGATTGACCAGCTTCATAGGCTGCCTGCTAGGCACATCCCCCGCCACTGCGCCTCAGGCCAGCGGCAGGGGGATGTGCGTGCCACGTGGGGTTAGAATTGGTTCCAGAGGTACTGGTTGTACACTTCGTGGTGGAACTGTACCTCGGAGCTTTTGATCAAGCTCCCCAGTTTGCGCGGGCAGCGCTCGGCCTGCTCACGCTTGAGTTGGGCATACTTGTCTTGCACCTCGGCTCCCAACAGTTCGCGGATGGTCGTGCTGCCCGCGAACTCGTCGATGGCATCATAGATGTTGTCAAACAGCAAGCGCTCTGGCGCATCCGACTGGCCAGCGGGCAACTTCCCTTCCAACCCGATCTTGAACAACGAATAGATCGCCAGGTAAGGGTTCGCGTCCGGCGCGATGGAGCGCACCTCGACGCGCGCCGAGTTCACATTGCCCAAGGGGATGCGCACCATCGACCCGCGATCAATCGCCGAAGCTTTGATCTGGTTGGGGGCCTCGAAGTGCGGGTCCAGACGGCGATAGGAATTGACGCTGGAGTTGAGGATCAAGCACAAATCGGGGGCGGCCTCTAAGATGCGCGCGACGTAGTCCCAGCCAAAGGTTGACAGCCCGTCTTTGCCCGCGCCATCAAAGAAGAGGTTGCGGCCCTCGCCTGTCACCGACATGTTGGTGTGCATGCCACTGCCATTGACACCCGTGACGGGCTTGGGCAGGAAGCTGGCCGTGCTGTCGTGCTGCAAGGCCACCTGGCGGCACAGCAGCTTATAGAGCATCACCTGATCGGCGGCGATGGTTGCCTCGGTGTGGGAATAGTTCATCTCGAATTGCGACGGGGCGACTTCGGGATGATCTTTCTCGTTCGAGAAACCCATGGCGCGCTGTGCCTCGGCTGCCGCGTCGATGAAGTCGCGCAGCGGGTCGCCCGGCAGGGAGTGGTAATAGCCACCCGTGGTGATGAACTCAAAGCCTTGCGCGGTGGCGTAGTGCTGCTCGGCATGCTTGCCACGGAAGATGAAGCCCTCGATCTCGTTGGCGGCGTTGCAGCGATAGCCATTGCGCTGAAACTGCGCGTCGGTGAATTGCTTCAGATGCGAGCGCAGGTCAGCGCCATAGGTCGTGCCGTCGCGTTCGAGCACCTGGCCAAAGACCAGCACCTTCCCTGGGCCAAAGACATCCGCTGGCAACCAATAGAAGGCGGGCCAGTCGACGGCCAACCGCAGATCCGACTCTTTTTGGGCCGAGAAGCCACGAATTGAGGAGCCATCGAAGGTCAGGTTGTCGACTGACTTGAGCAGGAACTTCTTATCATAGTCCAGCATGTGCAGTCGGCCTTCGAGGTCCGAGAAGCACACCGTGACGGCCTTGATGCGCCGCTCATCGTTCAGATACTTCATGCGCTCTTCGCGGATCTGGTCGGGGGCGACGCGGGCCAGTCGTTTGGCTTTCGCTTCCAGGTTCAGTTCTTCGAGTTGGTCGTAAGGGATTTCGAGAAATTCTCGTAGTGGTGACGTCATCTGTGTGTGTCCTTTTGGCGTGAGTGTGGTGTGTGCCCCCCCCGCAGGCGCATGGCACAGTCGCTACACACCTGTGGGAACCCAAACAACAGCATCCGCTGGGGATGTCATCCCCAGTATAGCCCTCGCCACACTGTCACAATCTGCTATAGCATTCTTGCTAAAGATGTGTTATGGTAGCTAACCCACTCCAAACAGCGGCTATTCCGTGGGCTGGGCACGGACTGGCAACCGACTACGCAGGTTGACGATGACCACACCAGCAATCACGAGCATTCCCCCCGCCAGCGTCAGTGGCATGGGCACCTCACCCAACCACACCCACGCGATCAATAACGCGATGATCGGCACACCATAGAGGAAACTCGCTGCGGTCGCTGCCGTCAGCCGCGCCAGCGCCTGGGACCATGCGACGTAGGCGATGGCCCCAGGAAAGATGCCCAGATAGATGACGGCGAGGGTGGCCGAGGCCGGGGCAGCCCGCATCGCCGGAACGAGGCCGGGGACGAAGATGAGCAACGCCAACGTGCCCGCCCAAATGGCGTAGGCCGTGCAGGCGAAGGCTGAGTAGCGGCGCAACAGGCGCTTTTGGCCGATGGAATAGACGCTCTGCGCGACGGCGGCCAGCAACACCAGCACAACGCGCCAGTCTACCGTCCCCCCATGGCTCCCGCGCAAGCTCATGACCGCCACGCCCGCGAAGCTGAGGCCGATGCCCAGCCAGCCCCACCCGCGCAAGCGCTCCCCCAAGAGCATGAGGGCCTGTAATGCCATGAAGATGGGGGCCGCCGCGATGATGAAGCTGGCGACGGCGGAAGGCACCGACACCTCACCCGTGTTGAGCGCTACATTATAGAAGCTGATGCCAATGATGCCCAAGGCGAAAAACGCGGGAACATCGCGCCACTGGGGCAGGGGCATGTGCGTCACCGCCGCATAGATTGCCAGCGCGAGCGATGCCGTGGCATAGCGCAACAGCGCGACATGGGCTGGCGAATAGGCGCCCAAACTCGCGCGGATGCCCGGGAAAGCGGAGGCCCACAAAACGACCGTGACCCCCGCCGCCAGATAGGGGTGCCAGCGCTTGGCGGTGGTTATGGCGGTTGCCCTGCTTGCGTGGGCGGGCGAGGAAATATCCATGGCAAAGGTCCTTCTTGTCACACGTTGGAATGCTCAACATTGAGTGTAGTCGTTCTTTGTATCACTTGCAACGAATATCTATAATGGTATCTATCACGATCATTGATAGGAGCATCTCATGGAAGCGCGGCATCTCAAGACGTTTCGGGTGTTGGCCGATACACTCAGCTTCACCAAGACATCGTTGATCTTGGACTATGTGCAGTCGAATGTCACCGCGCAAATTCAGGCGCTCGAACGCGAATTGGGCGTGCGGCTCTTCAATCGGTTGGGCAAGCAGGTCAGCCTGACTGACGCAGGGGAGCGCTTGTTGCCCTATGCCAACCAGATCGTGCAGCTGTTGGATGAAGCACGCCATGCCGTTTCCGCGCATCAAGCGCCACAGGGACAGGTGCGCATCGGCGCGCCCGAAAGCGTCTGCTCCTATCGTTTGCCCAGCATGTTGCAGGCGCTGCGTCAGCAACATCCTTTGGTGAAGCCGGTGTTTTGCCCCGGCCCCGTGAGCGAACTCATTCAGCGGGTACGCCGGGGCGAACTGGATGTCGCCTTCATTTTAGATGCTCCGGTGCAGGTGGATGATCTCACTGCATGCGTGCTGACGCAGGAGCCCATCAACCTCATTTGCAGCCCTGATCATCCCTTAGCCCAATCGGCCACTCTGGATGTCGCGACACTGACCAAGACCCCCCTGTTGGCAACGGAAACGGGGTGCACCTATCGCACCCTCTTCGAGCAGACCGTAGCTGAAATGGGGATTAGTATCGCGGAAACACTCGAATATCGCAGCGTCGAAGCCATCAAGCAGTGCGTCATGGCGGGGATGGGGTTCGCGGTTCTGCCCCATATGGCCATTCGCCGCGAAGTGGACCAAGGGCTGTTGGTGGTGCTGCCGTGGGAATTGCCCCCAGCCATTCTGGCGCTGCAATTGATCTGGCGGCGCGACAAATGGCTGCCAGATGCCGTGCAAGCGTGCATCGCTGTCACCAAGGGGCAGGTATGGGGATGAACCGTTTGCGTGGATAGTCCCGTCCGTGCATTTCCTGCACCGTGCGCCAAACGCCACCGCCGCTGATTCCTTCCATCACCGTGAGCAGGTGGGAAGCGATCGGCGGCGGTGGCGTTGAGCTGGGGGGAGTTTAGGGCGCGCTCGTAACTGCCGTGCTTGCTGGTGGCAACTCTGCCGCTGGCTGGCCAGCAGCGGCATCCGCCGTGACCGTGGGTAACTTCCCTGGCCACCAATTGGCCTTCCCCAGCACTACCACGATGCCCGGCACCAGGAAGCCACGGACCACAAAGGTGTCGAGCAGCACGCCAATCGCCACCGCGCTGCCAAAGTCTGAGAGGGTGCGGAGGGGCAGCGTCGTCAACACCAGGAAGGTGCCAGCCAAGATGAGCCCCGCCGAGGTGATGACGCCGCCCGTGCGACTGACCGCGACTGCCGTACCCTCGCGCAGACCACGCCGCGCCGCTTCCTCACGCACGCGCGACATCAAGAAGATGGTGTAATCCGCGCCGAGTGCCACCAGGAAGATGAACGTATAGAGTGGTGTGGCATAGGATACCCCCTCTTCACCCTGGAGCCGCGTGAAAATCAGCGAGGAGATGCCCAACGCCGCGAAGTAATTGAGCGTCACCGCCGCCAGCAAATAGAGCGGCGCGACGATGCTGCGCAGCAACAAGCCGAGCACGATGGCCACCAGCAACAGCACCAAGGGCACGATCAAAGCCGTGTCGTGCGCGTTGGCAGCGCGGGTGTCGGCCAGTTGCGGTGTGACGCCACTGAGTTGCACTGAAGCGACCTCCGTGCTCAGCCCCGCATCCTGGGCGGCGTTCCGCGCGGCGGCACGAATGGGGGCCATCGCGTCCAATGCGGCGGCACTATAGGGATCGATCTTGAGGGTCACCGCGAGGGTGGCTGTTTGCCCATCATTGGCGATGGACGACACCGTGGCGGCATAGCGTCCGACGACAGCGGGATCGATGGTGCCACCAGGCGAACCACCCATGCCCCCGCTGGGGATGCTCTGTCCGCTGCGGATGGCATCTTTCAGCGTCTGGGGCAGTTTGGCGAAGTCGGCTTGCAACGTTGCCGGATCAATCGCTGGCGCTTTGCCATCGGGTCGGGTTGGCCCCGTGACGCCCGCAACGGTGGGTTGCGCGGCGATGGATTGTGTTATGCGATCCACTGCCACGAGTTGCTGATAGGCATCACCGCCGTGCCGCCAGTGGATGACGACGTTGAAG
>JACDGC010000123.1 GCA_013815535.1 Ktedonobacterales bacterium | reverse complement strand
TCCCAACTCAATTCTGTGCCACCCATCCCCGAGAGATGGTACAGCACAGTAAACATGCTGATGAGCACCACATATGCAAGGATGCTCCGTCCGGGACGATACCCATACCCCGCAAGCAAGTCAAGGAAGCCCGCCCCCAGATAGTTGCCAAACGTTGAGAGCCCGCGCAAACGAAACAGCCGACGTTGGCAGACTTGCGCGCGATACGCGAAATGATCCGCATATTCACTCATGCCCTGGACCCTGAGAGCCGTTGACAGCTGCAAATTGGCCCGCAGGGCGTCTTGCATATTCTGGATGCGCTTTTGGCGAGTCTTCCGGCTGCCATCCGGATTCCGCATTTGCTTCGTGCGATCTTCGTCCCCCAACTTTTTAATCGCCCCCCAGTTGATCGAATGTAAGTTGACCCCATGCCACACCGCATCGACAATGATTGCGCAGCCGAAATGTGAATCCCGCATTTCCACCTCATCGAAATTCGTGGCGGCATCGAAAAATGCGCGTCTGAGATACGCCTTGCCGAGCTTGGCACCCCGCAAGCTAGTGCCCTGCAAGCGCGCACCACCAAGATCGGCCTCCTGTAATTCGGCATATTCGAAGTTCGCATGTTGCAAGCGCGCACGCCCCAGAGCCGCTTGCTGGAGCGGGCACCTATCGAGATTGGCCTCTTCCAGGTTAATCGCCGCCATATGGCGCTGTAAATGGGTAGATTTGCGCCGCTCTTCATGCGTCAACCCACCCAACATCCGTGTCAGTGGCAAACCAGAAAGATCCACTTTTTCTAACTTGGCTCCCCGTAGATCTATCCCAATATGATCTTTTTGGGCGAGATCCGCGAGCGTCACCGGGCCACGCCCATCCTCGTGCGTCGCCAACAGCCACTCGACATCCGCGCGTGAAAGCCGCACCTCCCGGAAAGGATAGCGGCCTTTTTCAATGTGGGGTTCGATATCCCTGCGCCGTCGTTCCAATTCGCTTTGCCGCAGGGTGGAAATTTCCGGCTCCGTGCGCCATGGTTGCTTCAGAGTGACCCAATGCGCCTTCCATCCATCACCATCTGAGTTATTCGTTGGGCGTGTGTCAGCAGACATGCATGCGACCTCCGCGTTATCAGATATTCAATTCAAGCATATCTTAAAAATATTCTTTGTGCAATATTTATATGTAAATCACACGAATAATCATTTCGATATGATGAACTACATAAAGAATATGAAGCGTTGAGCGAACGTCGTGTTTTCGCCCAAACTGCATCAGCAGGGGAATACGCCACCATGTCTTCGTGCCTGCATTCTTACTTGCATTGGCGTGCATGGGAAGAAAACTGACCGGTGAACCATCTGAAACGCTGAGGTGGTTCACACTGGTCGGATACTCGTTGCCCCAGTCGAGCATGCGGACACGGCAGCCGTTAACCTAACGGGGCAACACCATCTGGCCAAACAGCACGAGGAAAGACCCCATGCTCCCGGCTGCTTACGCTCCCCTATGACACCAAGGGGCATGTCACGCCAGTCCATCACGCTTGGTGGGGGAGGGCCGCCGAGCCAACCACTGCTGCTGCCGAAAGACCCATAGGATGCCGAGGCTGATGCTGATGACCGTCACCACCATCAAACCAAACCACACATTGCCCAGGCGCGGCGCGAGGCTCTGCACCGACGAACCAAACAGCGCAATCACCACGCTCAATGGCAGGATGATCGTCGAGACCATCGTCAGCACCTTGATGATCTGGTTCGTCCGGTGCGTCATCTGCGACACATAGATGTTGAAGGCGCCATTCACCGCATCCTTCGCGGAACTCAACAGCGACAGCAGATCACCCAGACGATTTTGCAGGTCACGGTAATATTCCTCGACTTCGGCCCCTCTGATCCAGGTGAAATCTGGACGAAAGAAGGCGGCAAAGACTTCCCGGTGCTGACTGACGAGTTCGGTCAAAGCATAGGTATAGCGCTTGAAGCGCAACAAGTCTTCGAGGAACGTATCGGCGGTGTCGCGGAGCGCCCGCTCTTCCAGCCGTTCACTTTCGGCCTGGATGTGGCGGTTGAGTTCTTCATAATAAGCCAAGAGTTCATCGAGCATCAGATAGAGCAAGAAGGGCGCGTCACGCGTCACCAACTCCGGACTTTGCTGCGCGCGGGCTTGCACACGCGCCAAAAAGGGAATGGGCAGTTTGTGGGCACTGAGGGCGAAATGCTCCCCCACACACAGGTCAAGTTCACCCGCCTGAATTTGATAGGTCGTGGTTTCGAGCCGGGCAATTGTGGCGCTCACAAAAAAATAGGCGGGCGCGACAGCCAGCCAGGGCCGATGCCAGACGGAACGCATCGCATGGACGGTGGTGCGTTGCAATTGCAGAATAGCAGCCAAGTTCGTGAGGTCACTCGCCGTATAGGCTGAAGCATCGATCCAGACGAAACCTTGCCCTTGGGCAATGATGGCAGCCACCTCCTCCAGCGCGATCGCTTGGGGGGGCTGGTCGCCCATAAAGAGCCAACATGTCAGCAATGCGGCGCTTTGCACGGCGGGCGTGCCTTCGCTTTGGATCACATCCTCCAATCCCTCGGGGATGTCTTGGTGCCCTGGCAAATCGGGGAGGGTGCCCCCGCCAACCAGGGTGACACCTTGCGCCACGGCAGGCACGCCGGGGCGTTGCCGCCGCGAGCGGTCGAGCCAGCGCTGCAAAGGACGGGGAGGTGAATCAGACACGAAAAGCACTTTCTGTGCGTCACACGCACGACCAGGATTGCCAAAATGACCGCTGCCAAGGCACCATGTGCAAAAATCAGTGTACGCCCATCTCTACATGGCGCGCAGATGAATGTGCCTGCACGGGGACGCCACACATAGGCGCCGCATGCCCCCAAATAGTAGCATGCGGCGCGAGGGATGGTGGGTTAGTTAGTAAGAAGCGGCAGGCGGAGGGGGCTCCGTCGTCATTGAAGCATCGGCATCGTCGAATTGCTGCCAACCCTCTTGCTGCCACTGCTGGCGGCGCGTGTTGACATCGCTGGCGTTATTCTGGCGCAGCGTGTTGGTGACCGCGTCCACCCGCTCCGGGGCAACGTTGGCCGTCACGAGAATGCCGCCGCGCTTGACGCCCTCGGCGTAGAAATGGGACTCATCTTTGGAAAGGCCCATGCCCGTCAGCGCGCCCACCACGCCGCCAGTCGCGGCACCGATGCCCGCGCCCAACGCGGTGGTGCCCAACACGGTGCCCAACGTGCCAGCGGCGATCACAGGTCCCAGGCCCGGAATGGCGAGGGCACCAATGCCAACCAGCAACCCAGCCACGCCACCGAGCACGGTGCCACTCGTCGCACCGACGCCCGCATCCGCGCCCAGATCTTGGCCCGCTTCTTTGCCCTGCTTCAAGACATCTTTGCGTGCCATCACGCCGATATCCTTCTTGGTGAGACCAAGCTGCATCAAATCATCCACGGCCTTATCCGCCTCGCGGGTGTTGTCAAAGAGACCAACGACAGTTGTCATGAGATACGTTTCCTTTCAATGCCGAGTGCGGCACAGAGAAACCAAGTGCATCTCGCATGCCGATTTGTGGTTGAGCCACACGGGGAGCCGTGGTCTGGGCATCTGGCCAAGCAGGGCGATGTGATATCTTACCGTCGTGCGCAGCACTGCTGCTTCGTCCTTGAACATAGCATTCTACCTCGGCTTTTGAAAGGAAAACATAGATCTATGCACTCGCGCTTTCTCCTGGCGATGCTTTGTTTTGTGGCATTGAGTGGCTGTGGCAGCGCTTCGACGCCAACTGGTGGGGGCACCACCCCAACCGTCGCGGCGACGGCATCCGCCACGCCACCAGCCGCCACGGGGTTGACCGCAATCGATTGGGCCAACACCACCTATCCCAATGCCTGTAACCTCGGCGGCGACAAGATTACGGTCGTCAATGGCATGGCCAAGGGCAGCAACGGTGTCACCCTGCGTGTGACTGATCCCATGTTTGGCTACATCACCCGCACCGATCAGGTCGATGTGATCGTGCCCTATGAATGCACGGGGGCAACGGGCAGCGGCATCCACATCCTGGTTTTCGCGGGCACAGCCGCCCAACCAACCTTGGTTGGCCAATTACCCCTCACCACGGCGAAATATGCCCTGGCCAGCGTCTTCACCGAGGGGATCATCGACCACAAACTGGAATTGAGTGGCGTGGGCTTCTCGTCCACGAGTGTGCCACTCTGCTGCCCCGACACGACCATCATCGACACCTATGCCTGGAATGGCAACGCATTCACCTTGAGCAGCCAGCAAGCGACGGCGCTGGGCAAGCAACTCGCCCCCTAAACGCTGACAGCGCCACACAACGCCCCATGCCCCAGGTGAAATCACCTGGGGCATGGGGCGTTTCCATGACACCATTCAGCGCCAGTTACCCAGGATCGGCCAGTTGGGCACGGTTAGCCCTGTGCCAGCGCGGGGGCGACCTCGGCGACGAAGCGGCGCAGCGAGGCGAGGTTCTTGGTGCGAATGAGGATGTGTGAGACGCCCAGCACGATGAAGGACCGCAACTGCGTGATGGCCTCCGCCGGGGTGGGGCCGATGGTGAGGCCGACACCAGCCGTGAAGGTGGCCGGATCATCGGGCAAATCGACCTCGGCATAATAGGTCAGTTGGATGGTGTTGAAGTCACGGCCGACGGCCTCACAGTGCCCCCGCAACACATCCATTTTGTGGCGCAACGCTTCGCTGGAGTCGAAGCCAAAGTTCCAGGCGTCGGCCAGCCGGGCGACGACGCGCAGCGTGCTCTTTTCGCCGCTGCCGCCGACATGGATGGGGATCATCGGGGTCGGGCGCGGCTCGCAATACGCATCGGCCACCTGAAAGTATTTGCCCGTATAGGTCGCAGGGGATTGGGTCCACATCGCCCGCATGATCTCGATGGCGTCACTCAATTGCCCGATGCGAGTGCCTGCGCCGGGGAAATCGTAGCCATACGCGCGATATTCGTCTTCCTTCCAGCCCGCGCCGATGCCCATGATGAAGCGACCACCCGAAAGGTAGTGCAGTGATGCGGCCATCTTGGCGGTGAGCGCGGGGTTGCGGTAGCCTTGCCCCAGCACCATCGGCGCGACGCGCAAACGCGGATAGGCCGCCGCCAGATAGCTGAGCGTCGTCCAGACCTCCAGCGTCGGGGTGTCGCCCCATTGCAGATGATCTTCGACCCACACGGTCGTGAAGTGGGACGACAACGACTCGATGGCGGCACGATTATAAGCAGGCAGATCGGCAATCTCAAGCGCGGGGGTGGGGACGGGCTGGACGACCCAACCGAAATCTACGGGCATGGATGGCTCCTTGGCGGCGTGATGGCTCCATTGTAGCACGGGCGCGGGCGGCACCACCCCCCATGAATCGGCATGATTCCTGCAAGCACGCGGGCAGTTGGGCAGCGGTGCCCGCGTTTTTGCACAGGAAGGTGGCAATCATGAAAGATCCGATTGTACGGGGGCACCCCATTCACGCGGTGCTGACGGATGTGCCCATCGGGGCACTGGTGGGCGCGGTCGTCTTTGACGCGCTCGGCCTCATCACGCGGGGCGACCAGTGGGGCTTCGCCGCTCAGGCGACGGTGGGGGTGGCGCTGGTGGGCGGCATCGGCGCAGCCCTGGTGGGGCTGTGGGACTACCAGGCAGTCCCACGCGACAGCCCGACGCGCAGCATGGGCGCGCGGCATGGCATCCTCAACACGGTGGTGTTGGTGTTGCTGGCGGCCAGCTTTGGCCTGCGCTATGGGGTGGGGATGGTGCCAGCGCTGGGCCAGGTGGCGTCGCTGCTGGGCCTGGCGCTGGTGGGCTACACCGGTTGGCTCGGTAGCCAGATGGTCTATGACCAAGGTTGGCGCGTCAAACCCGCCGAATATGACGAACAGATCGAGGCCAGCCTGCGCCAGGCGGGCAACACCGCCACCATCGAGCAGGCGCACACGACCGTGGAACAGTACGCACGCGAACACGATCTGTTGCCTCACACGCGCTGACGCGCCGATATCCCACCCAGCGGGCCAGCGCGTCTGTGCCTGCCAGCACAACATTCCCCCCATGGCATATCATAAGGGGAATGTTGTGTTTGGGAGGAGCAAGCGAGGCATGTTAGACGAAGCAACGCTGAGCCGGGCGCTCGAAGCCGCGCGCGCAGCAGGCGCGGACTATGCCGAGGCGCGTGGCGAGGCGCAACAGCGCAGCACCATCGCCGCGCGCGATGGCGCGGTGGGTGCGCTCAACACCGTCACCGACGCGGGGTGGGGCATTCGCGTGGCGGTGGCGACCCCCGGTGGTGGCGGATGGGGCTTCGCCGCGACGGATCGCTGGGACGCCGATGCCGCCGCAGCGACCGCCCGCCAAGCCGTCGAGATCGCCCACGCCAGCGCCACTGCCCGCCGCACCCCCTTCTCGCTGGAAGGGCTGCCAACCGTCACGGGCACCTATGTGACGCCCCATGACCGCGATCCGCTGAACGTGCCCGCCGAGGAGCAACTGGCCATGCTGATCGCCGCCACCAACGGGCTGCGCGCGGCCAATCCGCGTGTCGTGGCTGCCTCGGCGGGCATCCGCGCGTGGCACACCGACAAGCGCTTCATCAACACGCAGGGTGCCGATGTGCGCCAGACGATCATTGAATGCGAGGGCAGCCTGGGGGCCACCGCGCAAGACGACAGCGGCTACACCTATCACCGCAGCCTGAATGATATGCATCAGGCCGGCTGGGAGTTCATCGAACGGATGGCTCTGGTGGCCGAGGCCAGCCGCGTCGGCCACGAAGCGGGCGAATTGGTCGCCGCGCCGTGGGCACCCGAGGGACCGCAGACGGTGGTGCTGGGCGATGCCATGGTGGCGTTGCTCATCCACGAAAGCTGCGGCCACCCGACCGAGCTAGATCGGGTCCTGGGCTGGGAGGCCGCCTTCGCGGGCACCAGCTTCCTCATGCCCCCGATGCTGGGCAGCTTTCGCTATGGCTCGCCCCACGTCAGCATCGTCGCAGATAGCACCACGCCCGAGGGGCTGGGCACCTTTGGCTGGGATGACGAAGGCACCCCCGCGCAACGATGGGACGTGGTGCGTGATGGCATGTTCGTTGGCTACCTGACGAACCGCGAGAGTGCCGCCGCACTGGGCCAGCGCTCGAATGGCTGTGGGCGCGCCTCGGGCTGGGAACGCATGCCCATCGTGCGGATGGTCAACGTCAGCCTGCAACCCGGCACTGGCAGCTTCGACGACCTGATCGCGGGCATCGAGGATGGCATCTACATCGAGACGCCATCCTCCTGGAGCCTCGATGACAAGCGCATGAACTTCCACTTCAGCGCCGAACTCTGCCGCGAGATTCGCCATGGCAAGCTAGGCGGCTATCGCAAGGGAGCGGCCTTCCAGGGGCGCACGCCAGATTTTTGGGGCGCGTGCAGTGGCGTCGCCGGGGCCGATGCCTGGCAACTGCATGGCTTTTCAAGCTGTGCCAAGGGCGAGCCGCTGCAACTGGCCCACGTCGCCCATGGTGCCGCGCCCATCCGCGTCGACGCGCTGCCCATCACGCGTGGGTGATGGGCAGCGATGAGCATGCGCACACCACGACGACGGCTGCCCCGCGTCTTGCTCGCCATCAGCGCTGGCATTCCGGTGCTGGGCTTCGTAGCCAGCCATAACGCGACCCTGCTGATCTACACCCTCTTTGCGGTGGCGCTGCTGAATCGCCAGCGGGTGACAGCGGCCTTCGCGCACGTGCGGCTCCCTGGCGCAGCGAAGTTTGGCGGGGCCGTCCTCATCAGTGGCTGGCTGACAGAATGCTTCGCCTGGCTGGGTAGTTACCTCAATCATGACAAAAATCCGGCCTTGTTTCATCCACAATTGATCCCCGACCTCATCCTGGCCATTGGTTTTTATGGCGGGTGGGCGGTGGCTTGGCTGCTGGTGCTGCGGCGCTGGCAATTCACGCTGGGGCAAGTCTTCGTCACAACGGGGCTGATGGGCATCTTTGTGGAGCAAAACGGGGCGGTCATCGCGGTCATCATCGCTAGCCTGGGGAATCCGCTATTGGCAGCTTTGCTGGCACTCTATGTCTTCGCGGTGTATGGCGCGATCATGGGTCTGCCGTATCTGCTGGCCGGGAAGGGCGTACCAGGGGCGGGAGCGCGCACAGGGTGGCTCAAATATCTGGCCATTCTGGCGGGGATGTTCTTCGGGGCGAAACTGCTGTTCTTGGTCGTCGCGGTGGTCGCCATGGCGCTGCACCTGATTCCCCCGCGCCAGCCGATCTGGGAGCACCCCTTCTTTTGATGCTGGCAGGCGCAAGCGGTGATTCAGCGCTTCGGCACTTTGCACAATTCGCCGCCCAATGGGCGCTCGACAGCGCCCCAACCGTACACAAACATGTGCTATGATGGAAGCAGCAATCTGTGATATTTTGAGCGTTTGGATGGGCTATGACGGATGTGGTGACGCTGGCGGTGCGCGTGGCGGGGTATGTGCAAGGTGTGGGCTTTCGCGCGTACATTCGCAAGCGGGCGACGCAACTGGGCCTGCAC